>JAFAQO010000142.1 GCA_019246375.1 Mycobacterium sp.
GAGGCGCCCAGCCAGGATGCGGTGGGTGAAAACGTACGATGAGATTTTTCAACCAGCTTCGGGAACGCTCGACAACCCGGTCGTTGCAAGACCGGTTGGTGTGGCAGTCGGCCTCGCTGCTGCTGGCCTACCCGGACGAGCAGCACGCCGAGCGGCTGGACACCGTCGAACGGTTGCTGGCTGCGGTTGACGGAAAAGCAGCAGATCTGCTCGCCCGCACGCTTGCCGCGCTGCGCGCCACCGATTCGATGGCTGCCGCCGCCGATTACGTCGAGACCTTCGACATGCGACGCCGCGCGACGATGTACCTGACGTACTGGACCGGTGGCGACACCCGCAACCGCGGCAGGCAGATGCTGAGGTTCACGACGGTCTATCGGGATGCAGGTGTCGAACCGCCGCGCGCTGAAGCACCCGACCACTTGCCCGTGGTGCTCGAATTCGCCGCAACGGTCGACTCGGAGGTCGGCCGCCGGCTGCTGGTCGAGCATCGAGTGCCCATCGACGTGCTGCTGCAGGCGTTGACCGACGCGCAGTCGCCGTATCTGCACACCATCGCCGCGGTATGCGAAACGCTGCCGCCGGCTACCGACCAGGAGGTGCGGCGAGCCGAGTGGCTAGCCCAGACTGGCCCGCCAGCCGAAGCGGTTGGGCTGCAACCGTTTACCTTGACCGTGCCGCCGAGGCGCAGCGAGGGAGGCTGACTTTGGCCGACATGAATTTAGCCGAGATCTTCTGGGACGACGTACCTTACGTCGTGCTGGCGGTCGCGGCGGTCGGCACCTGGTGGCGCTACCGCTACGACAAGTTCGGCTGGACCAGCCGGTCGTCGCAGCTCTACGAGTCGCGGCTGCTGCAGATCGGCAGCACGCTGTTCCACTTCGGCAGTCTGGTGGTGATCATGGGCCACGTCGTGGGTCTGATGGTCCCGAAGTCCTTGACCAGGGCAGTCGGCATGAGCGATCACATGTACCACCTGCAGGCGCTGCTGCTTGGGGGGCCGGCCGGTATCGCCACGCTGGTCGGGCTCGGGCTGCTGATCTACCGACGATGGACCCGCGGACCGGTGCGCATGGCGACCACCGTCAGCGACAAGCTGATGTACATGGTGTTGGTGTGCGCAATTGTGGCGGGCTTGGCGTGCACGTTTTCGGCTGCCCTGCTTCCCGGTGAGGGGCACGGTTACCGGCAGACGGTGTCGGTCTGGTTCCGGTCGATCTGGATTCTGGATCCACGCGGCGACCTGATGCTGCAAGCGCCGCTGTATTACCGGGTGCACGTGCTAATCGCCCTCGTGCTGTTCGCCCTGTGGCCGTTCACCCGGCTGGTGCACGCGTTCAGCGCCCCAGTTGCCTATCTGTTCCGGCCTTACATCGTCTACCGCAGTCGTGATGTCGCTGCCAGCAATCAGATGGCCGGCTCGGCGCCGCGCCGTCGGGGGTGGTGACTGAAAGCACAGGCCGTCGCAGGCGGTCGCATATCGTGACACGTATGGGTCTGCCCGATGAGGTCTATACGCGATTGTTGGCGCTGCGGACCGGATTACGCCGCTTCGAGCGCTGGAGCGCGGAGCAGGCTCAGGCAGCCGGGCTCACCCCGATGCAGCATCAGTTGCTGCTCGCCATCCGCGGGCACCCCGACCGGCGGGGCCCGACGATCGGCGAAGTCGCGGATTACCTCTTGCTGCGACACCACAGTGCGGGGGAGCTGACGCAACGGGCCGAAACGGCCGGCTTGGTTAATCGGGTCCGCGACAGCAACGATCACCGGGTGATCCGGCTACAACTCTCCGACGCCGGAACCGAGTCGCTCGAATACCTCACACCGATGCACCTTGAAGAGCTTCAACGGCTGACCGCCCAATCGCTCGAGCCGTTGAGTCCTCAGACCTCCCGTCGCTGAGCGCCGTCACTGCCACAGCTGGCTGGTTACCGCGGTTGGTCTGTTGACGTCAACCGCCGCCGGACGGTGACACCGGCCACGAGCAGTATCAAGCCGGTCGCTCCACCGGTTAACAGGTTCGAGGATTCAAACCAAACGGAACCCGTAAGCATGAGAACCAGCTCGAGCAACGCTAACGTCAGCAAAGCTGTGCCGCATACCACACAGGCGCGTGCGACGGCGATACTCGAGCGGCGCAAGGCGATGAGCACCAGAGCCAGGCCGACTACAGCGAGCGCCGGGAAAAAAACGAGACGGGTGATGGTGTACGGGTAAATGGCGGCTGTGATCGGGTTATACGGGATGATCACCCGCGGAATCGCATGCAGAGCAAAGAGCATTGAGGTCAACCCGAGCGTGACCAGCGCGCAACCCGTGATCGTCCTATCTGCATATGCCCGCCCTTGGCCACGCACCAAGAACACGATCCCGGGGATCGTTCCGAGGACGATCAACCAGGCCAAGACGCGCGGACGGGGCCCGTTCGGTTCGGGGACGAGGCAGTAGGCCATCGAGATTGACACCAGGACGATGCCGCAAAGCAGGCATGCGAACCTACCGACGCTGATGGCTTGCAATGCTGCCGGCGCTTGAGACGACGGGGCTCGTGGCGGGGCCCACGGCGCGGTGGCTTGTTGTCCGGCTTGGT
>JAFAQO010000143.1 GCA_019246375.1 Mycobacterium sp.
GTGGATCTGCTCCAGACGATCAGCATGGCGTCACCGACGGTTCTGTTGGGTTCGTCAACGGTGCCTGCAGCGTTTACCCGCGAGGTCGTCGAGGCGATGTCCGCATCCACCGAACGGCCGCTGATCTTCTCGCTTTCCAATCCCACCTCGCGGATGGAGGCCATGCCCTACGACGTGCTTGCGTGGTCGAAGGGTAAGGCGCTGGTGACCACCGGCTCGCCCGTGGCGCCGGTGGAATATGAGGGCACCTTCCATAAGATCGGGCAGGCCAACAACGCACTGGTGTTCCCGGGAATCGGGCTCGGCGTGATCGTCGCCGGCGCGCGGCACGTGACTCAAAGGATGCTTGACGCGGCCGCCAAAGCCGTTGCCCAGCAAGCTGACCCGGCCCACCCCGGTTCCGCATTGCTGCCCGACATCGACAACCTTGCCGCGATCTCGCCGCTGGTCGCCGAAGCTGTCTACCACGCGGCGGTCGAGGACGGCGTTGCCGCCAAGACCCGCGACGATGTTGGGCAAGCCATCCTCGACATCAGGTGGCTGCCCGAGTACGGGCAGAACGAGGCCTACGGTGTCTTTGGGTCCGAGTGAGTCCGCGCTAGGTGTGTTTCGCCGATGGGCGCGCGCGATACTGGCGCACCGCCACGGCAGCGAGGTCTATCAGACCTCGACGATGAGCGCATTGCTCGACGGCGTGTACGAGGGAAACGTCACAATCCGGGAGTTACTGCGACACGGCAATTTTGGCCTCGGTACGTTCAACCGTCTCGACGGCGAAATGCTCATCCTCGACGGAGTCTGCTACAGGTTGCGTAGCGACGGCAGGGCAATGGCGGCCGAACTCGACCAATTGACACCGTTTGCGGTGGTTACCTGGTTCGACGCCGACCGCAGAATCGAGGTGTCCGAGCCACATGATCGCGGAGGAGTCAAATCGCTCATTGACGAGTCGCTGGAGAGCACGAACCTCATTGTCGCTGTTCGCGTGACGGGCAACTTCAGCGCGATCCGCACTCGCACAGTAACCGAGCAGCACCGGCCCTACCGTCCATTTACTGAGGCCACCCAAGATCAGCGGGAGGTGACCTTCACCGATGTGAGTGGAACGCTGGCCGGATTCCGCATGCCCGACTACGAACAGGGTATTTCGGTGGCCGGCTACCATTCCCACTTCATCGACGGCGACCGTCACCGCGGCGGGCATGCCCTCGATTACCGGTTGACCGGCGGAACCATTGAGATCAGCGTGCGCTCAGATCTGCATCTGAGCCTGCCGCGCACACCGGAATTCCTTGCCGCCGAACTGAACAGAGCGGACGCCGATACCCAGATCCGCCGGACCGAAGAATGACAAGATGAGCCGAAGCGAGCTGGCGATCTGCCGAGGTCCTCAGCCGCCGAAGAGCAGATACAGGCCGGTGAAGGTGTAGCCGACCATGACCAGCATCATGGTGAGCTGGCCGGTGAGTTGGTGGCCGGCCGGCAACAGGCGCAGTGCCTTGTCGTGGGCCGCGATCACCGCAGTGATGTGGCCGGTGACCACACATCCCACTTTGATCCCGGCCAGTATCGACGGGTGCATAGACAGCACGTAGGCGACATGCAGGTGCGCCAGCCCCAGTAGGTTCCAGCCCCGGCCGAACGGGTCGGCCAGCGCGAAGATCGCCTGCTGGCCACGCTCGACGAGGTAAGTCAGGTAGTGAGCGAAGATGTAGCCCACCACGATCGGGATCAACGAGTGTGCCATCTGCCCGGGCAACGCACGACGCTGCTCGCGGTCAACGCCTCCGGTTGCCCGGGCGGCCAACGAAAAGGTAAGGGCCACGACCGAAATGAAGATGATCAATCCGATAGTTCTCAGCGCTGACGACGACACCGTCGCGGGCACACTGTGGGCGGCGCGGGCGAGCCGGTCGGCGAAGTTGCGCCAGGTCGGCGACGACGAGTAACTGTCGAATGCCGTCGACCCGAGCAGCACCGCCAGCGTGGCGACAACGCCGGGCCGCACCGGCAGCGACGGCAGGTGATCGAACGGATTACCGGTGACGATTCTCCCGGTGGCCGGGTTGCGGCGAAACGGCGAGAGCCGCGAGACAGCGACGCTGTAGACACCGAAAGGGTCAACCCGCGCCAACCAGCGCTGGCCGTACAGCCAGGCGCCGCCCAGCAACACCACGGCATAGACCAGCAGCCACGTTTTGACCCAGGGCAGCGACGCCGGGTTCGGGCTGGCCAACTCCATCCAGACGAAGGCGAACAGGCCTAGCGCCGCGGGGCGATATCCCCAGCTTTCGGGATAGCAGAGTCTGGGCCGACTGAGACGCTGTGGTGCGATGCGCCGAAGCAGCAGATATACCGTGCGCACCGGGGAGATCGCCCGCCAAACCGGTCCGAACAGCAGCGACAGCGCCACCAAGCCGACCCACAGCAGCACGTAGAAGGCGCCGAGCAGAGCGTTGTCCTGCGTTTGCGGACCCCATAACCCGGCCAGGACCACCCACACCGCGAAGACCAACGCCGCCCCGGCAGCCGTCCAGCGGGTAGCTCTGGCGTCGACCAGCCTGGTCAGGGCCGCCGGCAGTGGGCGGCCGGGCTTTTGCGGGTCGAATCGCGGCCGGCGCCACGCGAGCGCGCCAAGGGCGAATGTGAACGTCAACGCCCACGCGGCGCCGACCACCGCATAGGCGTATGGAACCGGGAGATCGCTAGACCCGCCCAGACCGTGCGCCAGGACGACAACGCCGCGATCGGCGGTCACGGACGCACTTGAATGGTGGCTACAGTACGGTCCAAATGGTGTAGCTCCACGTCAACGTTACCCGGGACGTTGACGCTGAACTGGAAAGTTTGGTTCGGTGCGGCTGCCACCTTGAACTTGTGATCAGGCACCGAGTGCACGTGCAGTTCGTCGGCGGCGTCGCTGGTGACCCGCAACGTAATCGGCTGGTCCACCTTGGCCTGGAGCGTTGCGTTGACCGGAGTGACCTGCCCGTGGGCGATGGTGACGGTGACCACGAGATTGCCTGGCGTGCCCTTGTTCGGCGAACCGCCGCACCCAACCAGGCCAGCGATCAGCGCCGTCGCCGCAGCCGAGATCAGCGCGTTGCGTATCCGCATCTCCGCCGTCACGCCGCCTGCGGGGGAGAACGCTCCGCGGTCTCTTCCTCAGGCTGCGTCGGGGCGGTCTCGGCGCTGTTGATCCGGCCCGCCCCCCAGGTCAGTGCCGTGATGACCATTAGCGTGAAAATCAGCACCACGATCCCGCCGGCGGTGAACAACCACGCCGGGACGCTCGGGTCGCGTTCCCGCTGCAATATCGTGACTTCGAGCACGAACGGACGGGTGGCGACCGCCTTCGCCGGAATTTCCGGCACGGGAATGGCCTGGTCAGCCGGTGCCCAGATCGGGAGTGCGGTCAACATCCGGCCGTCGTGAACACGCAGCAGGGTCTTCCATTGTCCCCACACCGGAATCGGCTCGGTCGACAGGTAGTGCCCAGGCCCAACCTTTTTCAGCCAGTCGATCTGCAGGCCCCGGTTGTTCTCCATCTTGCCTTGCCAGGACAGGATCGTCAGCCAGTCCGGGTGATTGCCTACCAGGGTGGGCGGATTGATCTGCACGTCGGCCGACACCATCCGCTGCCCGGGCGGGCTCGGCAGGTCGGCCAGCTTGATCGTGGCGGTGTCCTTCGACGGCACGTTGATATGCAGCCCGTTGGCCACCACACCGCCGATTACCAGCACCGTCAGCGCAACCGCGGCAATGCTGATGCCCCTGCTCGGCAGGCGTTGGTTGGTGAGAACCATCCCGAACATCGCCGCGCATACGCCGGCCAGCACCGCTACCGGCACCGCCGTCAGCAACGCTTCGCGCCAGAGCGGTGCCGGCCACGGGTAGTGGTATACGGCGCCGATCCACAGCGATTCCAGCCACAGCCCGACGGTGCCCACGCCCAGACCGGCGACGGCGCCGAATAGGATCGGGCGGCGGAACAACGGAGTGAGGGCCACCAACTCCACCACCAGCGCCGGACCCAGATACAGCGGGAACCAGTTGATTGGGGCGCCCAGAATCGGTCCGACCAGCAAAGCGACAGTTCCGCGCAGCGCGATCGCGAAGAGGGCGGCGAGGACCGCCGCGCCTTTGCCCATTGTCATGCGCGCGACGACGGTCCCGATCGTCGCCGCTGCGGCGATCAGCATGGGCTGGAACACCAGCCTGAACTGCGGGACACCGAAGTCGAACTCGATTTGATAGACCGACATTCCGATCAACAACCCGCCACAGGACAAGTAGCGCAGGAATTTGATCAACGGTCTTTCAGCTCTGGCGAACGCACCCTCAGCGGGCGTGTCGGGCAGTTCCCGCGCGCCTTCGTACTCCAGCATCAAGACTGAGAAGAGCGAGAAATTGGCGCCGCCGATCATCATCAGGTGGGTAGGGCCCCACAGCGTGACGTCTTGGCCGAAGATGCGGTGCCAGATGTCGTCGAGCGGGAATCCGATCAGTGCGTAGAGCCCGCAGCCGGCCATCAGCACACCGCCTACCGGCGCATACCAATTACGCGTGATGCGCACCGCGGCCGGCCCCGGCTTGCCGAAGGGGAGTACGACGGCCAACATCCCGGCCAGGAAGATGCCGAACAACCCGATGATGATGAAGTAATGGGCCGGGTTGGCCAGCGGCCCCGGGTCGCGGCCATTGCCGATGTGCCAACTGACGTCCCAGATGAAGCCGAACAGCGCGCAGATGATCGAGGTGGTGAACACCGGCACCGGCAGGGCCACCCACGCGGGCCGCCCGAACTTGTCGGCCATCTTCTG
>JAFAQO010000162.1 GCA_019246375.1 Mycobacterium sp.
ATCGCCGACCCGGTGTCGCGTACTCAGGTCGAGACGCTGCGGCGCAACTGCGCCGAATTCGGTGTCCGGTTATATCCGATGGGCAACATTGATCAGGGCATCGTGCATGTCGTCGGGCCGCAATTGGGCCTGACGCAACCGGGGATGACGATCGTCTGCGGCGACAGTCATACCTCGACTCATGGGGCATTCGGTGCACTGGCGATGGGTATCGGCACTTCGGAAGTCGAGCATGTGCTCGACACTCAAACATTGCCGCTGCGGCCGTTCAAGACGATGGCAGTCACTGTCGATGGCCAAATGCCGCCGGGAGTGACGGCCAAAGACATCATCCTTGCGTTGATCGCCAAGATTGGCACCGGAGGCGGCCAGGGCCACGTCATCGAATACCGCGGCACGGCCATCGAATCGCTGTCGATGGAAGGTCGCATGACGGTTTGCAATATGAGTATTGAAGCCGGTGCCCGTGCCGGAATGGTGACACCTGACGCGACCACTTACGAGTTCTTGCATGGCCGCCCCCACGCGCCGACAGGCGCGGACTGGGAAGCCGCAGTCGGCTATTGGGACCAACTGCGAACCGATCCGGGCGCCGAGTTCGATACGGAGGTTTACCTCGACGCGGCGGCTTTGAGCCCCTTTGTTACCTGGGGAACCAATCCGGGCCAGGGGGTGCCATTGGCCGCCGCCGTGCCGGATCCGGAGCTGATGACTGACGACGCCGAACGGCAGTCCGCCGAGAAGGCATTGGCATACATGGACCTTCGACCGGGAACTCCAATGCGCGATATCACGGTGGACGCCGTGTTCGTCGGTTCGTGTACCAACGGCCGCATTGAGGATCTGCGCGCAGTGGCCGACGTATTGCGGGGTCGCGAGGTGGCCCAGGGTGTTCGGATGCTCGTCGTCCCCGGGTCGATGCGGGTTCGCGCGCAGGCTGAAGCCGAAGGACTCAGTGAGGTTTTTGTTGCCGCCGGTGCCGAATGGCGTCAAGCTGGTTGCTCGATGTGCCTGGGAATGAACCCCGATCAGCTCGCGCCGGGGGAGCGATGTGCGGCGACGTCGAATCGCAACTTCGAAGGCCGGCAGGGCAAGGGCGGCCGCACCCATTTGGTCTCCCCGGCCGTCGCGGCCGCTACCGCGGTGCGCGGCAGGCTGTGCGCTCCGACCGACTTGAACTGACGGATCGAGGAGAATGAGCATGGAAGCTTTTCAGACCCACACTGGAATCGGCGTCCCGCTGCGGCGGTCGAATGTCGACACCGACCAGATTATTCCGGCCGTCTACTTGAAGCGCGTTACCCGAACGGGTTTCGAAGATGGATTGTTTGCGGCCTGGCGGGCAGATCCGTCTTTCGTGCTCAATCTCAGTCCATTCGATAGGGGCTCAGTACTGGTCGCCGGACCCGATTTCGGCACCGGATCGTCGCGTGAACATGCGGTGTGGGCGCTGATGGACTACGGATTCAGGGTGGTGATCTCGTCGCGCTTCGCCGACATTTTTCGCGGTAACGCGGGTAAGGCGGGTCTGTTGGCGGCCGAAGTTGCCCAAGATGGTGTGGAAATTCTTTGGAAGCTCATCGAGCAGAGTCCGGGGCTGGAAATCACTGCCAATCTTCAAGATCGGAATATCACCGCAGGAACCGTGGTGCTGCCGTTCAAGATTGACGACTACACCGCCTGGCGACTACTCGAAGGTCTTGACGATATAGCCCTTACGCTGCGGAAACTCGACCAGATCGAGTCTTTCGAGGCAGCTCGCCCGGGCTGGAAACCGCGCACTATGCCCGCCGACTGAAGAGCCGTTCGAGGCCGAATTTCGGTCCCCTATCCGCGGTATCTGAGGCCCATTCAGAGGTCTTCCCACCGTCCAACGGCTGCAAGCGGATTGCTAAAAATTTCGCTAGAGACGCATGAAATTGCGCGTGGCTCTTGGAAATCAACCCGGTGAGGGTTTACCGTGTCCACTAGTCGGTCCAACAAGGACCACTGGTTTCGGAGGGTTTGCATGAACAAAGCGGAGCTCATCGACGTACTCACAGCGAAATTGGGCTCGGACCGTCGGCAGGCAACCGCTGCCGTCGAGAATGTCGTCGACACCATTGTGCGTGCGGTGCACAAGGGTGACAGCGTCACCATTACCGGGTTCGGTGTGTTCGAGCAGCGGCGGCGCGCGGCGCGCGTGGCCCGCAATCCTCGTACCGGCGAGACGGTCAAGGTGAAGCCAACGTCCGTCCCGGCTTTCCGTCCGGGTGCGCAATTCAAAGCGGTTGTTTCTGGCGCACAGCGTCTCCCGTCCGAAGGGCCCGCGGTGAAGCGCGGTGCCGTGGCGAGCGGCGCCAGAAAGACAGCGAAGAAGTCGCCGGCCAAGAAGGCAACCAAGTCAGCGGCCAAGAAGACCGCGACCAAGGCGCCGGCCAAGAAGTCAACGGCCAAGAAGGCCCCGGCTACAAAGGCCACCAAGTCCACGACCAAGCGGACATCGGCCACCAAGGCGACCAAGTCAGCGGCCAAGAAGGCAACCACAGGCGCTAAGAAAACTGCCTCCAAGGCATCGCCCCGCAAGGCAGCGAGCAAGGCCCCGGCCAAGAAGACTGCGGCCAAGCGTTCAGCCAGCAAGGCGCCGGCCAAGAAGTCCACTGCGAGAAGAGGCCGCAAATAAGGCGGTAGACGGCTAAACACCTAATACCCTTCGCCGGTCCGCGCCGCCGAAGGGTATTGGGCTGTTAGGTCAGTGCGTTTTTGGCGAGCGCACTGCCGATGTGGTCGGCTGCCACCAGATGTTCGGCCGATAAGGACAGCACCCACGTGCTGCCCTTGCGATTGCGCGATTTGTCGGGTCGTACGCCGTCCCGATCACACCACCAGGCGATCAAGTCCGGAATTACCTCGCCCTGCGTGCAGATGACCGGTGTGTGCCCCAGCGCGGCGATTTCCAGAACCCGGCGTCGACCGCGTTTGGGGTTATCGGCGTAGGCTTCCGCGGTCAGCGAGGATTCGTTGCAGATCTTTACTCCAAGCTCCTCGGCCAGCGGTTCCACTGTCTGGTGGCACCGCAACCGGTCGCCGGCGTACACGTCGGTGGCGCCGAAGGCCAATAGCTGTCCGACCAGTGCTTCGGCCTGCGCGCGGCCTTTCTTGTCCAGCGGTCGCTTGGTGTCGTCTCCGGAGAAGCGGGACTTGCTGCCCGCGGTGGCGTGTCGGACCACGAGCACAGTCTGGGTGTTCGCGGGGCTTTTGGCGAACAGCCGCAGAACCTTTCGGTCGTATCCGTAGCTCACTTTCTTGATCGCCTCGGGGGCCGGCAGCCAGACCAGTTCGTCGACTTCACCGTTGGGTGTGAATTGCCCGCCGACGCTGCGGGCCGCCCAGTACCGAACCTTCTTGGTGTCTTTTTCGATTGGGTAGCTAACCACTGCGATCCGGCGGCCAAGATGCGCTCGGTGACCTGTCTCCTCGAAGATCTCGCGTACCGCGGTGACGGGTTCGGTTTCCCCGGCATCGACTTTGCCCTTCGGCAGCGACCAGTCGTCGTAGCGTGGGCGGTGAATCACCGCTAT
>JAFAQO010000164.1 GCA_019246375.1 Mycobacterium sp.
TCCAAGCACCGCGTACGGGTCGGTCATCTGGGCACCGCTAACTTTGCTCGCGCCGGCGGGGGCGCTCGGGGAGGGCGGCGACGTGGGCCGACGCCGGCGCCCTCCCCGGGTCGATGACGTCCGTGCGGTCCGCGGAAAGGGCCACGCCAAGTGGCGATGCGCGCCAGCCGATACTGCGTCAGACGCTGGTCAATACGTAGCAACGTTCGTGGACGGCACGAGAGTCACCGCGGGCGTTTGAACCGTCGACGCATCACCTCCTCGATGTAAACAGCTTTCGCACTAAGGAAGGCAACCGGAGGCGACCGCTGTCGGGCCGCCCCCGGTATGACGTGCCGCCCCGAGCTGTCAGGCGTTGATCGACTTTTGATCGCCGTCGTGGCTGATCTCGATGCGACGGGGCTTGGCCTTCTCCGCCACCGGAATCGTGAGCCGCAGGACACCGTCGTGGTAGTTGGCTTCGATTTTGTCGGTGTCGAGGTTCTCGCCCAGGAACAGCTGCCGGCTAAATACCCCTCGGGGCCGCTCAGCGGACACCATTTCCCGGCTCTGATCCAGAGCGGCGCGTTCAGCCCGAACCGTCAGCACGTTGCGCTCGACGTCGAGGTCAAGCGAATCAGCGTTGACGCCAGGCAGATCGAACTCGACGATGAACTGCTCGCCATCACGCCACGCATCCATCGGCATGACGGCCGGCCGTGCTGCCGTGCCAAACACCTGTTGAGTCAAACGGTCGAGTTCACGGAACGGATCTGTACGCATCAGTACCATGTTTCACCCCCTGGAGAGAGACGATAACTTGTGTCTGTCGACATAGGTTAGAAATACCACGCATGCGCGATCTGCGCAAGAGGAGCTAGCCGATTTGCTGCGACGGCGTCCGCCCACCAAAGCTGGAGAAGGGTGCGTTGGACATAACCCGCATTTCTCAAGAACTTTTGGAACCAGCGTGGGGTCTCACAACTGCGATGGAGGTTTTGGAATCTATGTTTGTAGACATATATTATTCTCTGCAACTATGGTATGTTTTATAGGTACAAAATCGTCTCGCGAATGGAGAAGCAGTTGGCCGGCGACTCGACGTCGCGATCCGCGCGCGGTGTGTACGGCATCTCGGTGGCATCCGAGCTGTCCGGCGTCGGGCCGCAGACATTGCGGCTGTATGAGCGGTGGGGGCTGCTTACTCCATCCCGGACCGCCGGCGGTACCCGGCGCTACAGCGACGACGACCTAGATCGACTCAAGCAGATCACCGAACTTGTTGACCAAGGCGTGAACCTGGCCGGTATCGCCCGGATCCTGGATCTGGAAAGCCGGAACAACCAGCTCACGTCCGACAACACCCAGCTCCAATCGGACAACGCCAAACTGAAGGCCAATCGGAGGCCAGCGGCAAGAAACTACGCGTCGAACACGGGAAGGAGGAGTAGCGATCATGATGGACGTAGGGGACGTCGTGCTGACCGATGAAACACCGGACGCCGACGCGGTGGAACAGCATCTCATCGCTGATTACGACGATGAAACTGGTTTAGACGCCGGCCAGATGGAAAGCGCCCATGATCGGGATGCCAGCGAAGCGGATCTGCTCGATCAGGCCACCGTCGTCGCTCTTCCCCACGACGCACTGAGCGGTTAAGCAGCCGTTTAGATTGCCGCAAGCGCCAAGGGCGGCCGACGCGGTCGCAATTCCAGCTGGCACCATCGATGCGTGACCGATGACCTGCACGTGCACCGGTACGGCCCGTCCGGCCCGGTGCGGGTGCTGGCGATCCATGGCCTGACCGGGCATGGGCAGCGCTGGCAACAGCTTGCCACCGGCCAGCTGCCCGAAATCGCCGTGGCCGCACCTGATTTGCTTGGGCACGGCAACTCGTCGTGGGCGGCGCCGTGGACAATCGAATCCAACGTCCGTGCGTTGGCCGCACTACTGGATGAGCACGCCGATGCTCCCGTCGTGGTGGTCGGGCACTCGTTCGGCGGGGCGGTGGCATTGCACCTGGCTGCCGCGCATCCGGACCGGGTCGCCGCACTCGTGCTGCTCGACCCGGCCATCGGATTGGACGGCGGGTGGATGCGCGAAATCGCCGACGCCATGCTGGCCTCTCCCGACTACCCGGATGCGGCGGAAGCCCGCGCCGACAAGGCGACCGGCGCATGGGCCGACGTGGCCCCCGCCGTACTCGATGCCGAGCTCGACGAGCACCTCGTGGCATTGCCAAACGGGCGGTACTGCTGGCGGGTCAGCCTGCCCGCGATGATGTCGTACTGGAGCGAGCTGGCCCGCGACATCGTGCTGCCGCAACCGGGAACCGCGACGACGTTGATGCGGGCGATGTGGACGTCGCCGCCATATGTCGGTGAGGAGCTGATCGCACGTCTGCAGGCGCGGCTCGGTGACGATTTTCACCTGGTGGAAGTGGAATGCGAGCACATGGTGGCCCAGGCCAAGCCCGCAGAGGTGGCTGCGGTGATTCGCGAGCGGTTGCGTTGACCGTGGCGCCCGTGACCGACGAGCAGGTCGAAAAGGTGCGCGCACTGGTCGCCGCAATTCCTGCCGGCCGGGTCGCCACCTACGGTGACATCGCCGCCGCTGCAGGGCTTTCCAGCCCCCGAGTGGTCGGTTGGATCATGCGGACGGACTCCGCGGACCTGCCCTGGCATCGCGTGATCACCGCATCCGGTCGGCCGGCCCGACACCTGACCACCCGGCAGCTGGAACTGTTACGTGCTGAAGGGGTTCTCGCTGTCCACGGCAGAATTGCGCTGGACGAGCTCCGTTACCCGTTTCCGGCCCGATCGCCCTAGAGCACCAACCGGACCAAAGCCGCGGTGCGCGCCAGGCCCGGGAAGGCGGCGGCGGTGGAACGCGGGTGCAATGCGTGGACCGCCAGTCGGAACATCAACGCGCGCAGTAACATTTGTGGCCATTCCGGCAGCGCATTCCACCGCTCGATGAGTCCGTCGTCGGCCTCGCCCCACGAGAGCGCGTCGACAACGACTACGCCCGCGGCCCAAGATGGGGGTCGCCAATAAGGCGTGATGTCGGTGATCCCCGGGGGGGCGGCGCCGGCGAAAAGCACCGTCCCGTAAAGATCGCCGTGCACGAGCTGGTTCGGACTCTTCGTCGGCTTGCGTAACGCCGCCAATTGGTTGATCAGCTCGACCGAGCGCTGGGCGTCCGCCGATGGTGGGGCCGCTCGAGCGGCCGACGGCACCGATTGCAACGGCCGCTCCTCCCACGCGGCGCGGTCCGCGGCGATGAACACGTCGACGTCGGCCCATGGCGCCGACGGGCCCTGAGTGAGAAATCGGGGACGTTCGAGTTTGCCGGTAGCCTCATGCAACCGCACCGCGGCCGAAACCACCTCGTCATGCCGAGGTTCCGGCGTACCGGCGACGAATGTGTCTGCCCGCCAACCGGAAACGACGTAGCGTCCGTCGGTCGAGCGAACCGGTCGGGCCAGCCGGACCCCGTCGACGAAGAGCGTCTCACGCACCCGCGCCGACCAGGCGGCGCGCGCGTGGTCGGCCACCACCGACAACACCACTTCGCCGCACTGCCAGCCGCCTTCCCAGCCGGCGCCCAACGGTACCGGCCGCACACCGCTTAGACCGAACGCCGCCAGCACATGTTCGGGCGGCGGCTCGAAATTCACACGGTCAGCGTAGCTGTGACCTGCATCGTCGCCGGGGCTGGACACGATTGCCCGGCTCCTCCTCAGGCCGCTATGCGGCCTGCATCGTCGCCGGGCTAGTACATCACCATGTCGGGCTGGACCTGCTTGGCCCACGCCACAATTCCGCCCTGCAGGTGAACCGCATCCGAAAAACCGGCCTTCTTCACCGCGGCCAGCGCTTCGGCCGAGCGTACGCCAGTCTTGCAGTACAGCACCGCCGTGCGGTCCTGCGGGAACTTGGCCAGCCCCTCACCGGAATTGATCGACGACTGCGGAATCAGCTGAGCGCCAGCGATGTGGTTGATGTCCCACTCCACCGGCTCGCGCACGTCGATGACCGCAACCTTCTTGCCGGAATCCAGCAACTCCCGCAGCTCGCGGGGGGTGATGGCCGACCCGGCGGCCGCATCGGCGGCCTCATCGGACACAACGCCACAGAATTCGTCGTAGTCGATCAGCTCAGTGATCTTCGGCGTGGCCGGATCCTTCCGGATGGTCACCGTGCGGTAGCTCATCTCCAGCGCGTCGTAGACCATCAAGCGGCCGAGCAGGGGTTCGCCAATACCGGTGATCAGTTTGATCGCCTCGGTGCCCATCACCGAAGCGATGGAGGCACACAGGATGCCCAGCACCCCGCCTTCGGCGCAGGACGGGACCAAGCCGGGTGGCGGCGGCTCGGGATAGAGATCGCGGTAGTTGAGGCCACGCCCGTCGGGTGCGTCTTCCCAGAACACCGAAACCTGGCCCTCGAAGCGGTAGATCGACCCCCAGATGTACGGCTTATGCGCCAGCACAGCGGCGTCGTTCACCAGATACCGGGTGGCGAAGTTGTCGGTGCCGTCCAAGATCAGGTCGTACTGCTCGAACAGGTCGACGGCGTTGCTGCGTTCCAGCTTGACCTCATGCACACGCACCTGCACCAACGGGTTGATGTCGGCGATCGAGTCGCGGGCCGACTGTCCCTTGGACCGGCCGATATCTGATACGCCATGAATGATTTGACGTTGCAGGTTCGACTCGTCGACCACGTCGAAGTCGACGATGCCGATCGTGCCGACACCCGCGGCCGCCAGGTATAACAACGCGGGCGCTCCCAGCCCGCCGGCCCCGATCACCAGCACTCGGGCGTTTTTGAGCCGCTTCTGCCCGTCGACGCCGACGTCGGGAATGATGAGGTGGCGACTGTACCGTGCGACCTCCTCCCGGGTGAGCTCGGCTGCTGGCTTCACCAGCGGCGGCAACGATGTCGACACGGACTTCTCCTCGATCTGACTTTCACGTCTGTCAGTAACAAACATCACAGCAGTTGTTTGCGCCAACGCGCAAACAAAATCAACACCGATGCTGCGTGTGTTGCTTCCCGCCGGCGGGCGATACCTCCCGGATCAAGCGATCGGGTAGGGCCAGGGATTGAACCGGCAGGTTTTACCGTCTGGCTTGACCCATTCCGGGTCGAACCTGGCCTCGTCGTCGTCGGAGGTGGAGAAGGTCTGCTGCATCATCACCGGCGCCAGGCCACCCTGCCTATCGCAGGGCTCGTGGCGCTCGTAGCCGACGGCGTGGCCGACCTCGTGATTGATCAGGTATTGCCGGTAAGAACCGACATCGCCCTCGAAGGGAACCGCTCCGCGAACCCATCGCGCTTCATTGATGAAGACACGGGGCTCCGAGTTCCGACCGAAGACGGGGTTGTAGCAGGACGTCTCCAGCGGGATCTCATCGCCGCAGCCCTCTCGTACCGTCATCGGTGAGCTGAGCGAGATCCGGAAGTCGGGTTTGCCATTGTCGATCCGGGTGAACCCGAATTGTGGGTCGTGAGTCCAACTCTTGGGACTGGCCAGCGTCTGATCGACCATCCGGACGAACGCGTCGTCGCCGCCGAAGGCCGTGGCATCCACACCGTTTTCCACCTCTACGGTGTACGTGAACACCTTGGCGGTGCCATGGCCGACCTGCCGCACGGTGCCGGGAACGATATGCCAGCTCTTGTGACCGGCCGGGGTGAACGGACCGCCGTCCGGCAGCAGGCCGGTGGGCAGATTGGCGTCGAATTGGGTGAGGCGCCGCGGCGGTGCGTCGATGATGGTCGTACCCTTCCCGCCGATAGTGGGCGGACCATGGATTAGATACTCCGAGGCCGGAACCGGCGCACTTCTCCCGGTCACCGTCTGATACACCACCACCACGGTGACCACGGCCAGCAGCGGCAGCGCATAGGCTCGCCAGCCGTAGGTGGACACGAACCGGCCCAGCCAGGTTTGTTTGCGCCACCGGCGGCGGCTGTCCCGATCGGACCGGGGCCGGCCGCCCGATTCCCACGCGAGGGGATCACGCTGGGCGCGCAGCGGTTCTCGCGAATCGTCGCGCAGCGCCGGCATTCGGCGGGTGCTGTCCTTGCCCTGCGACGGGAAAGTCACAGCCCCAAGGATGGCACAGCCGCCACTAGCCGCGAGTCTTTGGCGCGGCAGATAAGGTCGCCCGAGCATCTTCTGACCGCGGAGAGCCCAATAAGGATCCGAAGTAATCGGGGATGGCGGTTGGGATAGTAGTGTCGGAGCAACGAGCCGCGCGTGCTATGTCATGGTGTGTGGCTGACAAAGCAGAATGAGGACTTGATGAGGGAGCTCGTGAACACGGCCGAAAGGGTTGGCGCGAAACCGGCCGACAGCGATCGGTCGGCAGACAGCGTTGGGACGTCGAACCGGCGCGGCAACCGGCTGCCCCGCAACGAGCGCCGCGGCCAGTTGCTCATCGCTGCCAGCGAAATCTTCGTTTATCGCGGCTACCACGCGGCCGGCATGGACGAGATCGCCGAGCGGGCGGGAGTGAGCAAACCCGTCTTGTACCAACACTTTACGAGCAAGCTGGAACTGTATCTGGCCGTGCTTGCCCGGCACGTCGACAATCTCGTCTCCGGAGTTCGGCAGGCGCTGCGCACCACCACTGACAACCGGCAACGGTTACGCGCGGCAGTGCAGGCCTTCTTCGACTTCATCGAACACGACGGCCAGGGTTACCGGCTGATCTTCGAAAATGACAATGTCACCGACCCTCAGGTCGCCGCGCAGGTACGGGTGGCAACCGAAGCATGCATCGATGCGGTGTTCGACTTGATCAGCGCTGATTCCGGTCTCGACCCGCACCGCGCCCGGATGGTCGCGGTGGGTCTGGTCGGTATCAGCGTCGACTGCGCCAGGTATTGGCTGGACACGGACCGTCCCATCTCCAAGGAAGACGCCGTGGAGGGCACCGTGCAATTCGCCTGGGGTGGGTTGTCGCACGTGCCGCTTGAGCGCTCTTAGGCGGACTCCGAGCCGATGCTGAAACCGACGCGGCGCGCGTCGACGACGCCGATCTCGACGTAGTTGATCTTGGCGGTGTTGATCAAAAAGCGACGGCCCCGCTCGTCGGTCAGGGTAAGCACGCTTGAGTCCTTGCCCAATGCCGCGGTGACCAGTTCTTCGACTTCGGCGGGCGACTGCGCACTGGCGAAGACCAGCTCGCGCGGGCTGTCCGTGATACCGATCTTGACCTCCACGCCGGTCCCTCCGTTCGAATTCATTCGCAAAGCTTTCAGCAAGCAGGCTAGTGGAAGGCGTATTGGGGCATCGGCACCCGCTCGCCATTAGCGAACAAGGCGCCACAGCTGAGGCAAAGCTGCCCGACACGCCCGGGCGCTGGCTGCGCTCCGTTATTCACGTAGATAACATCGGCAACATCCGCACCACAAATCACCTCGGCACCGACGTCGAGGATTACCCAGACGATGACTTCTACTCCGACGTCGACGACCACGCCGGGGCGCCCGATCATCGGTGGCGCCCGGTCGCCGCAATCGGCGCCGGTGTGCTGGTGCTTGCGGTAATTGCCACTGCTCTGATCGTGAACGGCGGTGATAGCGGGACGACGACGGCCACAGTGGTGGGGCCGCCGCCGACTCGGACGGTGATTGCCACACCGGGGCCTACCCTGCCGACGGCGGCGCCGAGCACCTCGCTACCGCGCGAGACGGTCACCACGGTGACACCACCGCCGACCACACCGCCCACCACGGCGCCTAGCAGTTCGCCCGTTGCAACGGCGCCGCAAGCCGTTCCCCCGGCGCCGCCGGCAGTAAATCCGCGCACAATTGTCTATCGAGTGACCGGCACGAAGCAGCTGCTCGACTTTGTCAGCATCGTTTACACCGACGCCAAGGGCTTGCCCCACACCGACTTCAACGTGTCGCTGCCATGGTCGAAAATGATCGTCTTGAACCCCGGCGTACAGCTCAAGTCGGTCGTCGCCACCAGCATCGGTGGCCACTTGAACTGCATGATCACCGACGCCCAAGGTCAGACGGTCGTCGCGTCCACCAACAACGCGATGATCGCGACCTGCACCCGTTAGTTAAGCAGCCCCAGCTCACGCATCCGTTGGTCGTGCGTGTGCTGTAAGCGTTCGAAGAAGTCGGCAAGCTGGGGCAGGCCCTCGGTACCCGACACCACCAGATCGACCAGCTCATCGTGGTCGGCCAACACGTACTGGGCCTGGGTGATCGCTTCGCCGAGCAGGCGACGAGACCACAACGCCAGCCGGCTGCGTTGCCTGGCACTCGCGGTCACCGCGTTGCGCACTTCAGCGACGACGAACTGGGAGTGTCCGGTCTCCGACAAAACCTCTCGCACCACATCGGCGACCTCGTCGGGCAAGCCGTCGGCGATCTCCAGGTAGAAGTCGGCGGCCAGAGCGTCACCCACATAGGTCTTCACCAGCGCCTCGAGCCAGGTGCTCGGCGTGGTCAGCCGGTGGTAGTTGTCCAGCACCGAGCCGAACTCTGCCATCGCCGGCACCACATCGACGCCACGGCTTTCCAGTGCGTCGCGCAGCAAGTCGTAGTGACCCATCTCGGCGGCCGCCATGCTGGCCATCGAAATCCGGCCTCGCAGGTTGGGCGCCATTCGCGCTTCGTCGGTGAGCCGGTAGAAGGCGGCGATTTCACCGTAGGCCAGCAGCGCGAACAATTGGTCGACGCCGGGATGGTCTGCGGAGAGCCGTGGCGCCGGCGGATCGGCCACCTCGTCGGCACGCGAAGTCATGGCAACACTCTAGGCTGACCGGCGGCAACCCGCTGCGCCCGGCTCCGCCGCGCTGACGATTGCCGCAAGGCTGACCGGCGGCAACCCGCTGCGCCCGGCTCCGCCGCGCTGACGATTGCCGCAAGGCTGACCGG
>JAFAQO010000168.1 GCA_019246375.1 Mycobacterium sp.
CGGGCGGGAATGCCCGAGGGCCCGGCAAACGCGGTGACCGAAGACGAACTGCGCGATGTCGTGTCCAAGTATTGGGTCATCGACGAGATCCGGCCCGCCCGGATTCACGCCAACATTCCCGATGGCGGCCTGGCTGACTTTCCGGTCGCGGACCTGCGCGACGAGGGCAACGGACGCAAGTCCGTGCCCGCTTGGCTGCTCTCCGCGCACCTCGGCTGACGGAGTGGAACACCCGGTCACGACCGCAGCAGCTGAGTGAATTCGTCGAAGTGGTCCAGCACATCCTGCGGGTCCTGGTAGACAGCCGCCGCGCCGGCTTGCTCCAGCGCCTCGCGTGCGACTCCGCCGCAGAGCACCGCCGCGGTCGGCACCCCAGCACGACGGCCGGCTTCCACGTCCCACACCGCGTCTCCGACAAAAATGGCCCGCGTCGCGTCAAGCCCGACGCGGTCGAGCGCGGTGCTGATGATGTCCGGATCGGGCTTGCCGCGCTCGGCGTCGGCGCTGGAGGTGATTTCGCACAGCAGGTCATCGACGTCGAGCACGCGGCGTAGCAAGGCCAACGTCTTTTTGCTCGCCGACGAGGCCAACACCGTGCGCCATCCCCGACCGGTGATGGCTTCGAGCAGGTCGCGGGTGCCCGGAAGGGGGCGCAGAACCGGCTCCAACTCGCCGAAGTAGCGGCTGTGGAGCTCTTTTGCTTCTTCGCCGTGCGCATCAGCCAATTCGTCGCCGAGCAGGGTCTTGACGAGCTCGGAGCCCGGACGGCCGACGAGGCCGTGAATACGCCAGCACGGGACGTCCTGGCCGAGTTCGGCAAAGGCGCGATGCCAGGTCACCGCATGGTGGAAGTTTGAATCGACCAACGTGCCGTCGAGGTCAAACAGAACAGCCGGTGCATCGGCCGCGGATTCGGTCACGAAAATCGTTCCTTTCTGCTGCGTCGGCTCTTTAGGTACCCCGGCGAGCAGCCGGGAAACTCCGGCGTTCTGAGCCGATGGCGGCTGCCGGGGATTGCGCCGCACCGACTCCGGGTAACCGCCATCGGTGAACCGACGAAGGAGCGACAGTGGGTGAAGCAGCGGAAGTCCGCGCCAGCGTGACTGAGCGGGCCAGGCAAGAAGCCGACGCGTACAGCGGCGACGGGTCCCGGCCGCTGGGCGGTTATGTGGCGGTCCTTGCGTTCTACAGCGCCCTGGTGGCGCTGACGGCGGTCCTTGCCGCGGCCACCGGACGCAGGCTGCCCGAGCGGTGGCGTGTGCTCGACCTGCTCACGATCACGCTGGGAACCCATAAGCTGTCCCGCACGCTGACCAAGGACGCGGTGACAAGCCCGCTGCGGGCACCGTTCGCCCGCTATTCAGGTGGTGGTGGGCCCGCCGAGGTGATCGAAGAAACCCGGCACGACAGCCAGCTGCGCCATAGCTTGGGGGAGTTGCTGACCTGCCCGTTCTGTCTGGACATGTGGGTGGCCACCGCCTTTGTGATCGGGTTGATTTTCGCGCCCAGGTTCACTCGGCTGATCGCGGGCAGCTTCTCCGCGCTCGCCGGCGCGGACTTCCTTCAGCTCGCCTACGCGTGGGCGCAGCAGGCCGCACAGGGCTGACGTAACGACACGACGATCGGGAGGGTGTTATGCCCAAGACAACCAAGGGCGGCAAGCCCAAGAAAGACGAATTGCCGAGTACTTTGCAGCGTTCCGACGCCAAGGCGCAGCGGACATTCGCCAAAGCCCATGATTCGGCCGCCGATCAGTACGGCGACGAGGAGCGGGCGCACCGAGTCGCCTATTCCGCGGTCAAGCACAGTTTCGAAAAAGTCGGCGACCACTGGGAGCCCAAAGAACAGCGGGGCCCCTCCGACAAGCTCGCCGAGGGCGGCGGGCCCCGCAACACCGGCCCGTCGGCCGAGGGTGTCGACGCCAACGCCAACATGAAGCATCTGCTCGACGTCGCGCGCCGGCTCGATGTGCGCGGGCGCTCGACGATGTCGAAGTCGGAGCTGGTTGACGCGATCAAGAAGGCCAACCGCCGGGTTCGGGGCCGCTAAGGATATTGGCGCCGGGTGAGCTGTTTGGCGTTGTTGCCACGCATCCGACAAGTAGCCGCCGGTCGCCGCGGATCAGTGTGCTGCCGCAGGTCACATTAGTTCGCTCTTGCTATAGCGGAGACTGGCGGGCGCTTCCCGCCAGGCGAGATTTACTTGCGAATTCCTTTCCGCCGCGCCGCTTTACCGCGATGTATGCGACTTCTCGTCGAGTTCTGCAAAGAAGCGGTCGATCGCCGGCCACACCCGGGTACCACCTGATAACGCACGCCCTCGTTCCTGCTGAACCGCCTACCATGCCGTGGATTCCACCTCCCATCGGGTGACCCCAAGCGGGCTGGAATAGTGCGCGACCGAAAGGTCTCCCACAATTCCGGTGTGTCCGCTACATAGCCGAGCGCGGGCCAGCGCTTGCTGTTGCACGCCCGCTCGGCGGCGCAAGGTTTAGCCACTTTGCCGCGATTGTTGTCCGGGTGCCGAACCGCACCCGCTCGATACCCCAATCCATCGAAGCCAAAACGCTTTTGGCCGATCTGCATCGGAATGGTGCCTGGCGGCTCGTGCGGCACGAAAGGCTCCGCACCAGCCCACCGCGCATCGGACAGCCAGTCCCAATTACACCGATTCATCGTTCAACTCATCGGTTTTCGACACTAGAGTCAAGCCCGCTCAACGCATCGGTATCGAAGTTAAAAGGGTGCTACCGCGCCCCGGCGCCCTCGTTGTCAGCATTGCACTGGCGAGTACTTGTGCGCTGCCGATGTTTATTTTGTGTCGTTTAGACCTATTCCTTGAATATGCGAACGGCCTACCAAGAGCAGCTCGCGGCGCTGATGGCTCAGCTGAACCAAATGTGTGAGATGGCCGGCGTCGCCATGCAGGGGGCGTGTGAAGGGCTGCTGCGGGCCGACATCCGGCGGGCCGAAAGCGTCATCCTCGGCCAGGAAGAGATCACTGCGCTGAGCTTTCGTGCCGAGGAAATCGCGTTCAGCTTGCTTGCCCTGCAGGCGCCGGTAGCAACGGATCTGCGCGCGGTCGTCAGCGCCCTTCAGATCGCGGCCGAT
>JAFAQO010000179.1 GCA_019246375.1 Mycobacterium sp.
GCGACATCGCCGACTCGCCCGCACCGGAAACCTCCGCGACCCGGCCTAGCCCGTACTTGTCGTGAGAGACCCGGTCGCCGGGCGCAAGCACCAGCAGCGGGCGCTTGCTCGCCGCAGAGCGGGCCGGTGACGGGCGGGGTGCCCCGAACCGGCCGGCGCCGCTCACCGGTGCGCTGAATGACGGGGTGGGGTCGGTGCGCCGCCAATCGATGAGCTCCTGCGGGATCTCCCGCAGAAAACGCGATTCGGGATTCAGCATCGGCTGTCCCCACGACGACCGGACCTTGGCCCGGCTGACGTACAGCCGTTGCCGGGCCCGGGTGATTCCGACGTAGGCCAGCCGCCTCTCCTCGGAAAGCTCGGTCGGATCATCGAGCGCCCGCATGTGCGGGAACATCCCGTCTTCCCAACCCGTCACGAACACCACCGGGAACTCCAGTCCCTTCGCGGTGTGCAACGTCATCAGCGTGACCACACCGGCACTGTGCTCCGGGACTTCATCGGCCTCGGCCACCAGCGACACCCGTTCCAAGAATTCCGCCAGCACACCGGTGTCTGGCACGTCTTCATCCTCCGGGATGTCGGTGGCCTCGTCGAGTGCGGCGGCATTCGCCTGATCGATACTGAATTCGTGTGCGACGCTGACGAGTTCGTTGAGGTTGTCGAGCCGGGCCAGATCCTGTGGATCGGTAGAGGATTCCAACTCCATCCGGTATCCGGTCCGGTCCAGCACCGCCTCGACGAGGTCACCGAGCTCGTCGGCTAGCCTGCCGCGCAGCTCATCAAGGAGCTCAACGAAGCCGGCAATCGCTTTCTCCGCGCGGGGATTCAGCATCGGCACTTTGCCGTCGGCCGCGGCAACCAGGGCGTCGGCGAAGCTGGCCCCGGTGTTCTCGGCGTAGACGGCCACACAGGCCTCGGCGCGGTCACCGATGCCGCGGCGCGGCGTGTTCAAAATGCGCCGCAGGCTGACCGTATCGCCGGGGTTATCCAGAACGCGCAGGTAAGCAACGATGTCACGAATCTCTTTGCGTTCGTAAAACCGCACGCCGCCAACGACTTTGTACGGAATACCGGTGCGGATGAAGACCTCTTCCAGCGACCGCGACGAATTGTTGGTCCGGTAGAAGACCGCCACATCGTTGTAGGTGATGTCGCCGCGATCGACCAGCGCGTCGATCTCGTCGGCGACGAACCGTGCCTCGTCGTGCTCGTTGTCGGCGACGTAGCCGACGATCAGCTCGCCCTCACCGGCGTCGGTCCACAGCCGTTTTTCGCGGCGCCCGGAGTTGCGGGCGATCACCGAGTTGGCCGCCGACAAGATGTTCTGCGTCGAGCGGTAGTTCTGCTCAAGCAGGATCGTGGTGGCGTCGGGGTAGTCGCGTTCGAAGTCTTCGATGTTGCGGATCGTGGCGCCGCGGAAGGCGTAGATCGACTGATCCGCGTCGCCGACCACGCACAGCTCTCCGGGCGGCATCCCATCCTCGACGTCACGGCCGACCAGCTCCCGCACCAGCACATATTGGGCGTGGTTGGTGTCCTGGTATTCGTCGACCAGGATGTGTCGGAAGCGGCGCCGGTAATGCTGGGCGATCTGCGGGAAGGTTTGCAGCACCCCGACGGTCTCGCCGATCAGGTCATCGAAGTCCAACGCATTAGCCGCCCGCAGCCGGCGCTGGTATTCGGCGTAGACGGCCGCGACCGTGCGAGCCAGGTCGTCGGTGCCGTCCGACACGCTGGCCGCCGCCTTCTCCGGGTCGATCAGCTCGTTCTTCAAGTTCGAGATGCAATTGGCCAGCAGCCTCGGCGTGTACCGCTTGATGTCGAGACCCATGTCCCTGCCGACCATCTGCAGCAGCCGTCGCGAGTCGTCAGCGTCATAAATCGAGAAGTTTGAGTTCAGTCCCGGGATCAACGATGCCTGGTTGCGCAGGATCCGCACGCATGTCGAGTGGAACGTCGAAACCCACATCGAACGGGCACGCGGCCCGACCAGCTGCACCACCCGCTCGCGCATCTCGGCGGCGGCCTTGTTGGTGAAGGTGATGGCCAGGATCTGCCCGACCCCCACGCCCCGGGCGGCGATCAGGTAGGCGATGCGCCGCGTCAGCACCGCGGTCTTGCCCGAGCCGGC
>JAFAQO010000057.1 GCA_019246375.1 Mycobacterium sp.
ATCCTGTTGAGGTGCTGACATTCCGGATCCTTTCAGCTGTCGCTCTGCTCGTGACGTTACCGTGCGCGTTCCAATTCTTTTGTCACGTATCACCTTCGCGCAAACAGGTGATTCCACGACCACGACCATCTTTCCGTCGGCTTCTCCGGCTTCCATGATTCGCTGTGCTTCCCGGATCTCGTCCAAAGATAAGATGCGACGGCTTTGCGTCGAGTCGGCCGTCGGCCACCTGCCGAAGAACGTCAGGTTGACGCCGCTGGCCAGCTGCTGCAACGGGTGGAAGTCAGCAATGGGGGCTAGCCCGCCCAGCCACCCCGCCAGGCAAGCGGTGCCGCCGCAGCGCAACATATCCAGCGAGTCGAGGATGGTGCTGTTGCCGACGAGGTCGAGCACCGCAGCAATCTGCTTGGCTTCGACGACGAGGGTGGCCAGGTCTGGCGCCGGCGATCGGCTTTCAGTTGTCTAGCCCGGCTGTGGTGTGAATAGGTCACGCCACCGAACGTTTGATCAGCTTCTCGGTTTGCGTCGCGACGACGTGGTCCGAGATTTGCGGTGGTCAACCGGTGCGAAGGAGCGCACATAGTCGACCGCGGCATTGAGTGCTGTGCGCAGAGGTTCTGAGCTGCCGGTGGTGTACGTGATCATTGCGCCACCCTGGTGCGCGGCCACCATTGCGACCGCGAGGTGTCGCGGGTCGGCGTCGGGGCGCAGATCGCCGCGCCGGCGCATTGCGTTGAGCCCAGCGCGAAATAGCGCAATCCACTGTTCGTAGCCGGTGGCGAGATCGTGGCGCACCTCGTCATCCGCTTCCATCAGCTCACCGGCTAGCGAACCGTAGACGCAACCGCCTTGGCGATAGACGGTATCAATCTCGGCCACACAGGCGTCGGCCCAAGCTTGCAGCGCCTCGATGCTGTCCAGTGCACCCAGTGGAGGTTGGGTGTGGAAGGCCACGACATCGTTGCGCCGCGTATCGATGACCTGGCGCGTCAGATCTCGCTTGTCGCGGAAGTAATGCGAGATCTGGGAGCCGCTGACCCCGGCGGCGCCTCGGACTTGGTCGATACTCGTGCCGGCGACGCCGCCGTGGAACATGAGCTCGGCGGTGAGGTCGACGATGCGTTTCTGGGTTGCTAGTCCCTTGCGGGTCAACCGAGCAGTGCTTTTGTCGGACACGGTGTCGCCACCTTTGGCACACGTCAATCAGTCGATGTCACTGCTCGCCCGGACTCCCTGGTTGTGGGCAGAGTTGCGGCGAGATTCCGACTGTACCGCCGTTGGCCTCGTTATAGGGTCGCGGCACACGATCACACTCGTCAACTTCTCTTGCGGCGGCCGCGGGCTGGGCGGGGAACCTGTTCGGCGGGATCAGTAGCGAACATGCGCAAATAGTTCACTGCGAATCGAACGGCGTCGGCGTGTGGCCACTCTTCGCGATAGGTGAAAGTCAAAGTGGCACCGCCCTGATGGGCACTGACAACTACCAGCGCCAGCTGTCGCGGGTTTGCCTGCGCGACCAGAACGCGGTGATCTTTCATGCGCTGGATCGCTTGCTCCAGCAGCTCGACCCACTTCCAGTAGCCCGCGGCCAGCGCCTCCCGAGTTGCATCGTCGGACTTCGCTAGTTGCCCAGCCAAGGCGTGGTACGTGGGATTCCCCACGTAGCCGATGCGCCGCAGGTAACGCATGTTCAGACCTATCCACCGCTCGAAGTCGTCGAAGGTATCGAGCGCTCCTAGCCTCGGTTGGTGGTGAAAGTCGAGCACCACGTCGATCTGGCGGGCAATGATGGCACGGATCAGGGTCTGCTTATTGGCGAAATAGTGGGCAAGCTGCGAGCCGCTCACCGATGCGGCCTTGCGCACGTTGTCCATGTTCAGCGCCGACAGTCCCTCGGTGGTGATCAGCTCGGCGGCCGCCTGCACGATCCGATCGCGGGTGGCTCGCCCTTTGGGAGTCAGCCGCTCATTATTACGGAGGTCGGCATCAAGCATGCGGTCAGGGTAACTGCTGTCATCACGATTATGGGATAACCAGCCCATTGCGTCCACCGGCGCAGTCAGCCTGCTCGCATCTGCTTGCCAAGGAAGGCGCGGATCAGCTCGGTGACCTCTTCCCGTGCGGACTCTAGCAAGAAATGTCCACCATCGAGAAGATGGATTTCGGCATCGGGTAGATCTTCGGCGAAGGCTTGCGCGCCTGCGGGACCGAATATTTCGTCGCCGCGACCCCAGGCCGCGAGCAGCGGCACCTTGCTGGTGCGGAAGTACTCATGCAGACGGGGGTACAGCGGTGCATTCGTTGCGTAGTCAAGCAGCAGTTTGAGCTGCACCTTGTCGTTACCGGCCCGGGATATCAACGCGTAGTCGTGATGCCAGGATTCCGGGTCGACCAGCGTCTCGTCGGGCACACCGGTGACGTATTGCCATCGGGTGGCCTCCAGCGTGAAAAATTGCCGCACCGCCGCCTCGCTCTCGAGCGTCTGCACAGTTTGATAGTCCCACACCGTCTTCCAGAAGCTCTCCACGAAGCCGGCGTCATAACCATTTCCGTTTTGAGTAATGATCGCAGTGATCGCTGTCGGGTCGTTAAGTGCAAGCCGCCACCCGATCGGGGCGCCGTAATCCTGCACATACATCGCGTACCGGTCGATTCCGAGTGTGCGCAGCAGGGCCGCCGTCAACGTGGTCAGGGCATCGAAGGTGTAATCGAATTCCTCGACGCTCGGGGCATCGGAGAGCCCAAAGCCCAAGTGATCCGGCGCGATTACGTGGTAGCTATCTGCCAGCGCTGGAACGAGGTGTCGGAACATGTATGAGCTGGTTGGAAATCCGTGCAAGAGAACCAGTGCGGGTGCACCCCGATCCCCTGCTTCGCGGAAGAACAGCCGGTGACCGTCGATCGTGGCATAGCGGTGATGAACAGCCGGCATGAGCGATGCCTCCTAAGCCAATGGGCGAACGCCGTGGCTTTGATTTTGGGTTACCTATCCCAGTATGCACCTTCGTTGAGGATTCGCAACAGCGCCGATCGGCAGCTGGGGGCCTTTCCAGAATCAATACAGCCGCATAGGTGTTGACGCAGGTACGGAAGTGCACATAATCTGGGTCAGCAATCCCAGTTTCTGCTGAAGCTGTGAGGCAGCGCGATGACGACTCTGAAGGTTGGCGACGCCCCTTCGGTAACTCCAAAGCAGGCGGAGAAACCAGTGGCGCGGCTCGTTTCGGTGAATGTCGGCATGCCCAAAGACGTGCAATGGCGGGGTAAGACCATTCACACCGGGATCTGGAAGAAGCCCGTCGACGGGCCGGTTATGGTGCGCCGCCTCAACGTCGACGGCGACGGGCAGGGTGACCTTGCCGGGCATGGCGGTGAACAACGCGCTGTGATGGTCTACCAGATGGAATCGTACGATTACTGGAAGACCCAACTGGGTCGCGACGACCTGGCACCGGGCGACTTCGGAGAAAACTTCACTGTCACCGGGCTCAGCGACCGCGAAGTATGTATCGGCGATCGCTATCGCATCGGCGATGCCGAGTTCGAGGTCACCCAGCCGCGGGTCACCTGCTTCCGTGTCGGCATGCGCCTGGGCGAACCCGAGATGCCCAATCTGTTGGTATCGCACCACCGCCCTGGCTTCTATTTCCGGATCATCACCGAAGGCCACGTTCGAGCTGGAGATGCGATCGTGCGGAGCCGGCGTGGTCGCCACGAGCTCAGCATCGCCGACGTCGACGCACTTCTGTATCTGCCCGACCGCGAGATGGACCAACTCCGCGAGGCCGTCGACGTGCCGGCGTTGAGCCCCGGCTGGCAGCAGTCCTTCCGCGACATGCTCACCGCACACGACAGCTCCACTGCGCCAGAGGCTCCCGCGATCGCGGTAGAACCCGCATGGTCCGGATTCCGGCCGCTGCGTGTCAGCGCAATACACCACGAATCCGCTTCGATCTTGTCGATTGAGCTCGAAACCGACGATCATGCCGTGCTGCCGGCACCGCTGCCCGGGCGGTACCTCACCGTCAGGATCCCCGATGCGGGCGACCCACCACCGATGCGCAGCTATTCACTCTCGGGCGACCCCGCTGCCGGAAAATATCGCATCAGCGTCAAACGCGAAGACCATGGTCAGGTGAGCCGCTGGCTGCACACCCACATCAGAGCTGGATCGGTCGTAGAAGCGGCGGCACCGCGTGGCGACTTCTGGCTCGTGAATGACAGCAGTCCCGTTGTTCTGATCTCAGCAGGCGTAGGCGCGACACCGGTGCTGGCCATGTTGCACGCACTGGCCGCAGCCCGCAGTAGCCGAGACATTTGGTGGCTGCACACAACGCGCAATCGAGAGACCCACGCCTTTGCCGCGGAAGTCACGGGCCTCATCGAGTCTTTGCCCCGTGCTCGACAACACATCTTCTATACAGCCGGCGGGAAGGCCGGAGGAGTCGTCACACTCGGCCATCTCGACCAACTGTCTGTCGGTGCACTGGGCCTACCCACCGACGCTGCTGTTTACCTTTGCGGTCCAGGCCCGTTTATGGACGCCATGCGCGATGCCCTTTCCGCCGCCGGAATCAGACCCGGACGCATCCACACCGAATTGTTCGGGGCACTGCCCCCAATCAATCCCGGCGTCGTCGCTGCGCCGCAAACTGCGCGCCCGCATCCGCCTGCCGGAGCACGGGGAACCGGGCCGGAGGTCACCTTCTCGCGCAGCGGACTCACCGTCGATTGGTCACCGGACTACCACAACATCCTCGAACTGGCCGAAGCCTGTGAGGTACCAACCCGTTTTTCTTGCCGAAGCGGGGTCTGCCACACCTGTGTTACCGGGGTCGTCGTGGGTAGAACGAGATACGTACAGCCCCCGTTAGAGGAACCCGCCGATGGAACAGTGCTTATCTGCTGCGCCGTGCCGCGCTTCGATCTCGTTCTCGACCTTTAATTGACACGCTGGCGTCTGACTACCGGCCGTCTGACGAGCACTTCGCACCGTGCACTGACCGCATACTCCCGCTCCCGCGAAGTGTTGACTGGCGCACATGCCGCGGTGACGATGGACCTAATGATGACCGATCAGCGCCGGGAAAACTTCAGGTGAACAGTGGTGCACGAAATCCAAGGCAATGGCTGTTAGAGGTGCGCCAGAGCCTAATCTGCGTATCGAACTGACCATCGACCATCGGCAGTCGCTGAAATCGGCTGCAGGGCGCTTGCATAGCGAGTTCGCCGACACCTTCGATGCGGGAACCATTGAACCGCTTTTGTACTCCTCGTACGACCAGTTCGCCGCCCATGCAACTGTTCACGACTTCCTGCCGCTACTGGCGGAGCGCTTCGCACGTCAACGACTTCGCGCGCTGGTCAGAGTGAAAGGCAAATCCACCGAAGGCACGCCGGTCGTGTTGTTCCTGTGCAACCACAACGCGGGTCGATCCCAGATGGCCATGGGATTTTTCACCCATCTCGCCGGCGAGGCGGCTGTGGCATGGTCGGGTGGCTCGAAACCCCGAAACGAGATCAACCCAGAAGTCATCGCCGCGATGGCCGAGCGGGACATCGACATCACGGGCGAATATCCCAAACCGTGGACCGATGAGATCGTCCAAGCTGCCGAGGTAGTGATCGACCTGGGCTGCGGTGATGCGCCGCCTACCTTGCCCGGCCGTCGCTATGAACAATGGAACTTCGACGACCCAGACGGGAAAGATTTACCGGCCGTCCGGACCATTCGCGACGAAGTCGAGCACCGGGTGCGCCGGCTACTCGCCGAACTAGGGATCGCCGCCTGTGCCTGATCTATCTGTCATGGCGAATACATCGAGGGTTCTCACGGCGGCGCTAGTGCTCGTCGTAGTGTTCGCCGTGAGCCGCGTGTCGGCACCCCTCGTGCAGATAGTCGACATGATCCCCGTGCGGGACGGCCACATGTCCGCAGCCGTCACCGTGGACATGGTCATGGTCCTCATGCACCGCGTGGCCGGACGGTTCGCATTCGTCGTAGTGATCGTCATGCCGTCGATGAAGGTGACCGTCGTGCACATAGTCCACATGGTCACCGTGCGGGATCGCGACGTGCCCGCAGCCTTCACCGTGGACGTGATCATGATCGCCGTGCTGGCTGTGAGTTGTACTGGTCATCGTTTCGCACCACTGTTTCGCCCGAACTTTGACTCGTAAGTCACTGGTGCGTCGCATGTTAGTCCTGCACGTTGATCACTGGTAATGATTTGCCGAGTCAAGAAGGAGTAAACAGCGGCCTACGGGGCAAGGCATACGGACGCCTCTGCGGTGTAGCACAGAAACGTCATTGTCTCCTGCAGGTACAACTGCACGGCGTCGGCGTCGTGGCTGAGGTAACCGATCGCCACGTCAGTGCCCAGCTGCAGGTCGAAGTCGCCGCCGCGGGTAGTCAGCACAAAAGCGCCGTCGATAGCAGGCGCCCAGATGATGTCGCCGTCGACCAGCCTGCGCAGATGTTCGCGGATCGGATAGCCGTGTTCGGTGGTCTCGCTGACCTTGGTGTAGACCTCCGCTGACAACAGCACCGAATAGGGCCCGTCGACACCGGCCAGCCGGAGCCCCGAAAGCGCCTGGCTGATCACGTCGGGAATGTCGCGGGCGTCATCGGGCAAGGTCAGTGCCGGGTTCGAGCTGCAGCTTCGGATGCCCTCGATCGACGCGGCCGCGTAGCCCTCGAAGATCGTCCGGTCTTCGACGAATGCCAGCTTCTTGGCGGCAGTCTTCACCGGATCCCAGTCCGAATCTTTGGAGCCGCGCTCCACGTCGTCGATCTCGGAGCGGGACAGCGTGAAGGGAACCCGCAAGCGCACAAGGGGTTTGCTCGCCCGCAGCTGGGCGACGACGCCGTCGGTCGGCGCCTCCACGTCGAACAGTCGACCGGTGCCGACCGCGGCGGCGACCGGTCCGCCCGGTTCGCTGACATCGATTACCCGGCGTCCGGCGATATGGCGTTTGAACGTCCGCGACGCCTCCAATTCGATTTCCGCCCAAGCAGGTTCGGTGATCGGCGCCAGGTCGCGGTAGAGATTGTTCATCGAAAGTTTCCTTTCAGACTGCCGATCGCCAATGAGCCGTCCCCGGCTGCGGAATCTGCCGGCGCCGTCACCTGGCGTTGCGGCGATGGCGGCGGATCGTCGAGGAAGTCGACGGTGGGGGAGAAGAACAGCCCACCGGTGATCGCAGTGGAGAAGTCCAGGATGCGGTCGGTGTTGCCGGGCGGATCACCGATGAACATGTTGCGCAACATCTCGTCGGTGACTGACGGTGTGCGAGAGTAGCCAATGTAGTAAGTGCCGTACTCACCCTTGCCGATCTCACCGAACGGCATGTTGTGCCGCACAATTTTCAATTCATTGCCCTCGGCGTCTTCGATCACGTTCAGCGCGAGGTGAGAGTCCGCCGGCTTGTCGGCATCATCCAGCTCGATGTCCTCCAGTTTGGTGCGGCCGATGACGCGCTCCTGCTCGGTGACCGACAGCGAATTCCACCCCACCATGTCATGCACGTACTTCTGCACGTGCACGTAACACGAGCCCGCAAAGTCAGGGTCCTCGTTGCCGATCTGAGTGGCGCTAACAGCCAGCGGCCCGTCGGGATTTTCGGTGCCGTCGACGAATCCGAGCAGATCGCGGTTGTCGAAGAACCGGAAGCCGTGCACTTCGTCGACGACGGTGATCGCCCCGGCCATGGCGTCGACCAGTCGGGTGGCCAGCTCGAAGCAGAAGTCCAGCGATTCGGCGCGAACGTGGAACAGCAAATCGCCGGGCGTGGCCGGGGCGGTGTGTCGCGGGCCGCAGAGCTCCGCGAATGGATGTAGCTCGGCGGGGCGCGGGCCGGCGAACAAGCGATCCCACGCTTTGGAACCAATCGAGGCGACGACCGACAAGCGTTTTGCCGGGTCACGGAACCCGATCGCCCGCACCAGGCCCGAAATGTCAGGCAGGGCCTCGTACACGATCTCCTCGCCGCCCTCGTCGATGGTGGCCACCAGGAAGATCGCCGCCGGCGTCAACGGCTCCAGAATCGGTTGCGGCTGCACGGCGGGCACGCTTCGACCCTAACGTCCCCGGCAATTCCGTGATGAAAAGATGGGGACGTGGTGGCTACACCAGCGGGCCTGTGCGAGTTCATCGACGCATCTCCCTCACCGTTTCACGTCTGCGCGACGGTGGCCCGAGCGTTGCTCGCCGCCGGATATACCGAGCTGGCGGAGGCCGATGTGTGGCCAAGCGCAGGAAAGTTTTTTACTGCCCGGGCCGGATCGCTGGTTGCCTGGGACAGCGGCGGGGATGCGGAGTTGCCGTTTCGGATCATCGGCGCCCATACCGATAGTCCCAATCTGCGGGTCAAACAGCATGCCGACCGTCTGGTCGCGGGGTGGCAGGTGGTGGCGCTGCAGCCGTACGGCGGCGCCTGGCTGAACTCGTGGCTGGACCGAGACCTCGGCGTCAGCGGCCGACTATCGGTGCGCGACGGCGCCGACATCACTGATCGGCTGGTCCGCATCGATGCTCCGCTCCTGCGGGTGCCGCAGTTGGCCATCCACTTGGCCGAGGACCGCAAGTCCCTCACCTTGGATCCGCAGCGCCATGTCAACGCGGTGTGGGGAGCCGGTGATACCACTCGTTGGTTTGTCGGCTATGTCGCCAAGCAGGCCGGAGTCGACGCCGATGAGGTGCTGGGAGCTGACCTGATGACCCACGACCTGACTCCTTCGACGGTCTCAGGCGCCGACGGCGAATTCATCAGCGCGCCACGGCTGGACAACCAGGCCAGCTGTTACGCGGGGCTCGAGGCGTTGCTGGCCGTCGAACCACGCCGATACCTGCCGGTGCTGGCCCTGTTCGACCACGAGGAGGTTGGTTCCACGTCCGATCATGGCGCCCAGTCCGAGCTGCTGCTGAGCACGCTGGAACGCATCGTGCTGGCCGCTGGTGGCGGTCGGGAAGACTTCCTGCGCCGGCTGGCGAGATCCATGGTGGCCTCTGCGGACATGGCGCATGCCACGCACCCGAATTACCCGGAACGGCACGAGCCCGGCCACCTCATCGCAATCAACGAGGGTCCCGTACTCAAGGTGCAACCCAATTTGCGCTACGCCACCGACGGTCGCACGGCCGCGGCGTTCGCGCTGGCCTGCCAGCAGGCCGGCGTCCCGTTACAGCGTTACGAGCACCGCGCCGACCTGCCCTGCGGCTCGACAATCGGTCCGATCACGTCAGCACGGACCGGCATCCCGACCGTCGACGTCGGCGCCCCCCAACTGGCTATGCACGCGGCCCGGGAATTGATGGGAGCCGACGACATCACAGCCTATTCCGCGGCGCTGCAGGCGTTTTTGTCGCCTAAGTAATGGTTGGTCGAGCCTGCGACCTGCGATCAGGAACTCGTCAGAGCCGCTTGGCGAGCATCTGCTCGGCCATCTGCGCGCCCTTACGGCTGTCTGCTTGCGCCTTGCGGAACAGTTCAGCAACCTCCTTGTCACCGTCGCGCTCGGCGTCCTGGATGTAGCTTTCCAACCGCAGCGCATTCTCCAGGCATTGCTCGGTGTACCAAATCAGGTTGTAGTTCTTGTCTTTGGTGCCCGTGACGGAGCCGGTTTCAGCGGTCATCGTCGTCCTCCCGTTGGTTACTTGTCGGACTGCGTCTTTATGGTCCGGCTCCTCCTCGGGCCTTGCATCCCGCATCATCGCCGGACTCTGTCCGGCTACCCATCCGCCACCGATGCAAACGTCGACCGCCGTGTTCAGACCCCCGAGGACCTGGAATCTAGACTGTCCCCGTGACGTTCGGGCTGACTCACGCGGTCGATACCGTCGAACAGGCGGCGGCTACCCCTGATCAATCCCAACCGTTCCGCGAGTTAGGTCTCAAAGACGACGAATACCAGCGCATCCGCGAGATCCTGGGCCGCCGCCCCACCGACGCGGAGCTGGCCATGTACTCGGTGATGTGGAGCGAGCACTGCTCCTACAAGTCCTCCAAAGTTCACCTGCGCTACTTCGGTGAAACCACCACCGAGCAGATGCGCGCCGGCATGTTGGCCGGCATCGGGGAAAACGCCGGGGTCGTCGACATCGGCGACGGTTGGGCGGTCACCTTCAAGGTCGAGTCGCACAATCACCCGTCCTACGTCGAGCCGCACCAGGGGGCGGCCACCGGTATCGGCGGCATCGTGCGCGACATCATGGCCATGGGAGCGCGGCCGGTCGCGGTCATGGACCAGCTTCGCTTCGGCGCGGCAGATGCCCCCGATACCCGCCGCATGCTCGACGGCGTGGTGCGCGGGATCGGCGGCTACGGCAACTCGCTGGGCCTGCCCAACATCGGCGGCGAAACC
>JAFAQO010000259.1 GCA_019246375.1 Mycobacterium sp.
GACGCCGGAATCCAGCCGCACGCCGGGTCCGGCCGGCGGGTCGAACCTGCTGACCGGGCCGGGCGCGGGCAAAAAGCCGCGGCCTGCGTCCTCGCCGTTGATCCGGAACTCGATAGCGTGGCCGCGCGGCGCCGGGTCCTCGGTGAAGCGGAGCTTCTCGTTGGCGGCGATGCGGAACTGCTCCAGCACCAGGTCGATGCCGGAGGTCTCCTCGCTGACCGGGTGCTCCACCTGGAGCCGGGTGTTGACCTCCAGGAAGGAGATCAGGCCGTCCTGGCCGACCAGGTATTCGACGGTGCCGGCGCCGTAGTAGTGGGCCTCTTTGCAGATCCGCTTGGCCGACTCGTGAATCTCCTTGCGCTGCGCGTCCGTCAGGAACGGCGCCGGCGCCTCCTCGACCAGCTTCTGGAATCGACGCTGCAATGAGCAGTCACGGGTGCCGGCGACGACGACGTTGCCGTGCTGGTCGGCGATCACCTGCGCCTCGACGTGACGGGGCTTGTCGAGGTAGCGCTCCACGAAGCATTCGCCGCGGCCAAAGGCGGCCACGGCCTCGCGCACCGCCGACTCGTACAGGTGGGGGATCTCGTCGATGGTGCGGGCCACTTTCATGCCCTTGCCGCCGCCGCCGAAGGCGGCCTTGATTGCGATCGGCACGCCGTATTCCTGCGCGAAGGCCACTACCTCGTCGGCGTCCTTGACCGGGTCCGGGGTGCCGGGCACCAGCGGGGCCTGGGCGCGGGCGGCGATATGCCGGGCGGTGACCTTGTCACCGAGGTCGCGGATCGACTGGGGGCTGGGCCCGATCCAGATCAGGCCGGCGTCGATGACCGCCTGCGCGAAGTCGGCGTTTTCCGACAGGAAGCCGTAGCCGGGGTGGATCGCGTTGGCGCCGGACTTGGCGGCGGCGTCGAGGATCTTGCCGAAGTCCAGGTATGACTCCCCCGAGGTTTGACCGCCCAGGGCGAACGCCTCGTCGGCCAGCCGCACGTGCGGTGCGTCGGCATCAGGTTCGGCGTACACGGCCACACTGGGCAGGCCGGCATCCCGGGCCGCGCGGATCACCCGGACCGCGATCTCACCGCGATTGGCGACGAGGACCTTGGTGATCTTCGAGCTGGCGTGACTGGGCACTGCGCCTCCTGTATGACCGGACACTTTTCTTGGAACGTCTCTAAGAGATTTTCTTACATCGATGCCGGGGGAAGTTTATGCGCCGCGCCGTGCGCCGAATGATCCGGTGTCCCCATTCAGCCGGATTCGCGCAGTCGCCGCTTGATCCGGGCCAGCATGGCCGACATGCCGCGCAGCCGCAGGGGACTGATCAGAGCCGCCAGGCCCAGGTCGGTGTAGAAATCCTCGGGCACGGCCAGGATGTCGTCGGCGGGTTGCTCATCCAAACCGGTGGCCAGGATCGAGGCAAACCCCCGCGTGGTGGGCGCTTCAGCCGGTGCGCTGAAATGCAGCCGCACCCGATCCGGGTCGCTGGCATCGACGTGCAGGAAAAGCGGCGACTGGCACTCAGGCACCGGTTCCATCGCCGCCTCTTCCAGATCGGTCGGCAGCGGCGGCAACTCGTCGGCGAATTCGAGCAGCAGCTTGAGCTTGTCCTGACCCTGCACTTCGGCGAAGTCGGACACTACCTCGGCCAGCGGCGCGGGCAGGCTCATAAAACCGGTACGGCTCCCGGCTCTTCGCCCGCCACGATTGGAACCCGCACGGTGTTGCCCCACTCGGTCCAGGAGCCGTCGTAATTGCGCACACCGGGAATACCGAGGAGATGCGTCAGCACGAACCAGGTGTGGCTGGACCGCTCGCCGATACGGCAATAGACGACGGTCTTGTCGTCCGGTTCGATGAACCCGTAGAGCTGCTCGAGTTCGTCGCGTTTGCGAAAGCGCCCGTTCTCGTCGGCGGCTTTCCCCCAGGGAATCGATCGTGCGGTGGGTATGTGGCCGGCGCGCAGGGCGCCTTCCTCCGGATAGTCGGGCATGTGGGTCCGTTCGCCGGTGTACTCCTGCGGCGAGCGGACATCGATCAGCGGCTGGGACCCCAGGACAGCGAGCACGTCGTCTTTGAATGCGCGGATCGGTTCGTCGTTGCGCTGCACGACGGGGTACCCGGTCGACGCCTTGGCCGGTACGTCCAGGGTGGTGTCGCGGCCTTCGGCGAGCCACAGATCGCGCCCGCCGTTGAGCAGCCGGACGTCGGGGTGGCCGAATAACGTGAAGACCCAGAGCGCATAGGCCGCCCACCAATTGCTCTTGTCGCCGTAGATGACCACGGTGTCTTCGCGGGCGATGCCCTTGCGGTTCATTAGTTCAGCGAATTGCTCACCGTTGATGTAGTCGCGCACCCTGGGATCGTTGAGGTCGGTGTGCCAGTCGACCTTGACCGCACCGGGAATGTGACCGACGTCGTAAAGCAGGACGTCCTCGTCGGATTCGACGATGGCCAGGCCGGGCCTGCCCATGTTGCCCGCCAGCCAGTCGGCCGTGACCAGCCGTTCGGGATGGGCGTAGCCGGCCAGGGTGGGGCTCGGATCTGCTGGTAGCGGCACACTTCGAGCCTACCGCGACGGTCGACCTTCTATAGGCTGGACCGTAGCCTGCTGGACGGCTTTAGACGCTCAGCGCGACCTCATAGGCCACGGCAAAGCGCCGGGCGTCCGCCTTCGGACGGAACAACGGGCCGCCGTCGGGGCACCAGCTGACCACCCGCAGAAGTTGCTTGCCCGGCGATAACTGTTGATAGACGACGTCGGTGAGTGCGGCGCGAAGCCGCTCCACGTCGTAGCAGTCGATGTCCCGCGATACTTCAACGTCCCACATGGTTTCTTCCACAGGCATTGCCCCAGTGTCTGCTGCACGACGGTCGAACCGGGCAACGCTGTTCGGTATGCCCTCGCATCGAACCGGTTTCGGTTGTGTTGCGATCAGGTCTCGATCAACCAGCCGGCCATAGTGCGGCGACGGACAACCCGACGCGGCTCAGCATGCGGCGCAGCAGCGGCAGGCTCAGTCCGATGACGTTGGACGGGTCGCCCTCGATGCGGTCGACGAACCAGCCGCCCAGCCCGTCGAGGGTGAACCCGCCTGCCACGTGCAGTGGTTCGCCGCTGGCGAGATAGGCCTCGAGGTCCGCGGTGGTCGGCTTGGCGAAATGCACTGTGGTAGTAGCGAACTCAGCTTCGCACCGACTGGGCTGGCCGTCGAGCAAGCGCACCACGGCGTGGCCGGTGTACAGCCGCCCGGACCGGTCGCCCATCAATCGCCACTGGTTTCGCGCGGCGTCGGCTGATCCGGGTTTGCCGACCAGCCGGCCGTCGATCTCCAGCATCGAATCACAGCCGATGACAAGGCAATCCGCGGCGACGGCCCGGTCGACGTCGGCTGTGACCCGCTCGGCCTTGGCCCGGGCCAGCGCACAGACGACGGCGCCGGGTGCGGCATCGGGTCCCTGGTCGGCGACGATCACGTCTTCATCGACGCCGGATACCTGGACCAGCGGATCGATGCCGGCCTGACGTAGCACGTTCAGGCGGCCCGGTGAGGCGGACCCGAGCACCACGCGGATCATCGGCGCCACTGCTCGATCTCGGCTGCGCCGGCATCATCGTCGTCGGCGTGGGTCATCTGCGCATATGCACCCGTTCCAGCAGCGTGACGCGCTGCCAGCTGAAGACCGGATACCGCAACTTGTCGACCGGCAGGCCCCAGCGGTTGCGCTCGGTCTGCGCGGGTTCGCCCGCCCCGCCGCCGAGGCTGCCCAGCACTGCGATCAGCGCGGCCAACTCCTCCTCGGTCGGGTTGCCCTTGAGAACCTCGATGTGTGGCGCGTGCGGCTCGCTCACTGCCTCACTCACTGGGGCCAAATCGTTCGCGTCACTCCCGTCGCTCACTGCATTCGCTCCGCTCGTTCCGCTCACAGGGGAATGTTCCCGTGCTTCTTGGGCGGCATCTGAGCGATCTTGCGTTCCAGCAGCCGCAGCGCGGTCGCGACGTAGCCGCGGGTGTGCGACGGCGGGATCACCGCGTCGACATAGCCGCGTTCGGCCGCGACATACGGGTTGACCAGGGTGTCTTCGTAGTCCTGTTGCAGCTGCAACCGCAGTGCGTCGACGTCTTCGCCTTTCTTGGCCGCCTCGGCGAGTTGCTGGCGGTAGACGAATCCCACCGCGCCGGAAGCGCCCATCACCGCAATCTGCGCCGTCGGCCAGGCGACGTTGACGTCGGCACCCATGTCTTTGGAGCCCATCACGCAGTAGGCGCCGCCGTAGGCCTTGCGGGTGATCACGGTGATCTTGGCGACGGTGGCTTCGCCGTAGGCGTAGAGCAGCTTGGCGCCGCGTCGGATGATGCCGTTGTATTCCTGCCCGGTGCCCGGCAAGAAACCGGGCACGTCAACCAGCATCACGATCGGGATGTTGAAGCAGTCGCAGGTCCGCACGAACCGGGCCGCCTTCTCCGACGCGTTGATGTCCAGGCAGCCGGCAAAGTGCGTCGGCTGATTGGCGACGATGCCGACGCTGCGGCCTTCGATGCGGCCGAACCCGACGATGATGTTGTTGGCGTAACCCGACTGCACCTCGAGGAACTCGTCCTCGTCGAGGATGCGGGTGATCACCTCGTGCATGTCGTAGGGCTGGTTGGGCGAGTCGGGAATCAGCGTGTCCAGCTCGAGGTCTTCGACGGTGAGGTTGTCCTCGATGGCGCCCTCATTGACCGGCGCGGGGTAGCGCGGCGGATCGGCGTAGTTGTTGGGCGGCAGGTAGCTCAATAATTCGCGCACCCAGTCGAAGGCGTCCTGCTCACCGGACGCCACGTAGTGGGCCGTGCCCGACTTTGACATATGGGTGTGGGCGCCGCCCAGCTCCTCCATCGTGACGTCCTCGCCGGTGACCGTCTTGATCACGTCGGGACCGGTGATGAACATCTGGCTGGTCTGATCGACCATCACCACGAAGTCGGTCAGCGCGGGGGAGTAGACGTGGCCGCCCGCGGCGGCGCCCATGATCAGCGAGACCTGCGGGATGACGCCGGAGGCAAGGATGTTGTTGTGGAAGATGCGGCTGTAGAGGCCCAGCGAGACCACGCCTTCCTGGATGCGGGCACCGGCGCCGTCGTTGATGCCGATCAGTGGGCGGCCGGTCTTGATCGCCAGCTCCTGCACCTTGACGATTTTCTCGCCGTAGACCTCGCCCAGGCTGCCGCCGAACACCGTGGCGTCCTGGCTGAAGACGCAGACGTCGCGGCCGTCGATGGTGCCGTAGCCGGTCACGACGCCGTCGCCGAGCGGGCGCTTCTCGCCCAGCCCGAAGTTGGTGCTGCGATGCCTCGCCAGGGCGTCCAGCTCGACGAAGGAATCTTCGTCGAGGAGGGCGTAGATGCGCTCGCGGGCGGTCAGCTTGCCCTTGGCATGCACCTTCTCGACCGCGGTTTCACCGACCGGATGCAGCGTCTCTTCGGCCCGTCTGCGGAGTTCCGCAAGCTTGCCCGCAGTGGTGTGGATGTCGATCGTGTGCTCTGCGGCCGGTTCCGCGTGATGATCGGTAACGCTCGTCATGGGTGTCGAGCTTAGCGGCGATGACCCGCCCGGCGACGATGCGGGCCGCGCGCCGGTCCAGAAAGAACTCGGCCCGAACGAACCCGACGATCCTTAAGCTGGGCGGCGATGGACCGCGATTCGCTCCGGCCGCCACTGGACGCGGCGGCGTTGCGCGACGGCCTGGTCGGTCCGGGCATGCCGTGGCGCCGGCTCGACGTCGTCAATGAAACTGGATCCACCAACGCCGACCTGCTCGACCGTTCGGGAGCCGGTAACGACATCGACGGCTCGGTCCTGCTCGCCGAATACCAGCACGTCGGGCGGGGCCGGCACGGCCGGCACTGGCAAGCGCCGCCGCGCGCGCAGATCGCCTTATCCGTCGGAATCGACGGGTCGTCGGTGCCGCACTCGGGCTGGGGCTGGCTGCCTCTGGCCACCGGTGTCGCGGTGGTTGACGCACTGAACGCGGTGGCCGGGGTAGACGCGGTAGGGCTGAAGTGGCCCAATGACGTGCTGGCCGGTGACGGCAAGCTCGCCGGAATCCTCACCGAAGTCGCCGCACCGGCGTCGGCGATCGTGGTGGGGCTGGGCCTGAACGTGACCCTGACCGCCGACGAAGTGCCCGATCCGGCGGCCACGTCGCTGCTGATGCTGGGATCGTCCGCGACTGATCGGAACGTATTGGCGCGCCGCATACTTCGCGAATTAGCTCGCCGTATCGACGCCTGGCGCGCCGCCGGCGGGGCCGATGCGGCGCTGGTCGCGGATTATCAGCGCTACAGCCTGACGCTGGGCACGCGGGTCCGGGCCACGCTGCCCGGCAACAAAGAAGTCGTCGGCATTGCCCGAGTCGTCGACGAGCTGGGCCAATTGCACGTCGACACCGGCGGCGAAGTAGTGACCATATCGGCCGGCGATATCGCCCATTTACGCTCCACCGCATAATGCGGCCGTGAGTAGAGTGCCAGCGTGCGCTACCCCGACAACGTGCTGGCCGGTGACGAACAGGTTGTCCTGCACCGGCACCCACACTGGAAGCGCCTGATCGGGGCGGTGGTCGTGCTCATCGTGACCACCGCGCTGGCGTCGTTCGGGGCCGCAGTCGTCAACGCAACGGACTGGCAACCAAACGCCAAGAACGTGGTCTTCGGTGTGGTGTGGTCGGTTTGGCTAGTTGTTGTCGGCTGGCTGACGCTGTGGCCCTTCTGCAACTGGCTGACCACGCACTTCGTCATCACCGACCGGCGGGTGATGTTTCGCCGCGGTGTGTTGAGCCGCAGTGGGATCGATATTCCGCTGGCCCGGATCAACAGCGTGGAATTCCGGCACGGCATCATCGACCGGATGTTGCGCACCGGGACGCTGATCATCGAGTCGGCGTCACAAGAACCGTTGGAGTTCTACGACGTTCCGCGCGTACGCCAGGCGCACGCGCTGCTGTATCACGAGGTTCTCGACACGCTCGGATCGGACGAGTCATCGAGCTGAGAAAACCGGCTACCGCGCGGCCGCCAGGCACGCATCAGCGTGACGGTGCCGCCGCCCTCTTCCAGGTTGTCCTCGAAGACTTCGGCGATCCCGCCGGCGGTAAGGGCCGATTCCAGCGCCTTCTCCTGGTTGCGGCCGAACTCGTCGGGGAAGACCCAACGCCGGAACGCCCAGAAGCGGAACGCCATCTGCAGCAGGTTGCCGATGATGTAGGCCGAGATGAAGTCGGCGATGTTCTCCACAGTCAGCGACACCGCCGGCACCCGCAGCTGCAAGATGTAGCTGGAAAACCACAGCGGCGCCATCGAGAGCAGCACCCCCACGCCGCTGAACGCGAAGAACAGCAGCGCCTCGTGGTGGCGCTCGCGGCCGCCGCGGTTGCGGAAGCTCCACTCCCGGTTCAGCACGTAGGACGCGATGACAGCGACGATCCCGGCGATGACCTTGGCGGTCACCGGC
>JAFAQO010000263.1 GCA_019246375.1 Mycobacterium sp.
CCATACGACTGCCAGCTGGTGTTGCTCACGAAGCTGACCGCGGTGTTCCAGGCCAGTGCGGGTGTCATCGGTGTCGCTGGATCATGCAGGTGTAGCGGCAACTTCCGCTGCACCAGCTCGAAGAAGAACAGAAACAACACACCGACCGCTGAGAACGCCAGGATGCTGCGCGCGTACGTACCCCACGTTTGTTCGGCTTTCGGGTCGGCGCCGATGATGCGGTAGATGACCTTCTCGACTGGCCAGTCACGCTTTGAGGTGTAGACGCGGTACATGTAATCGCCCAGCGGTACGTGCACAACCGCCAGCGCCACCACGAGCAAAGCGAGGAACGCAATCCCCGCAGATGCGGTACTCAACTAAAGCCTTTCAGGGACGAGCATGACCGCCACCAGGTAAACCCCAACATCGCGGCGGACACCACTCGACAGTCAGGATTGGGATGAAGTTAAGCCTGGTCGCTGCACCCCGCTTGGTTGTTGACGCTTTCTTAACGGGATTAGCTACGACCGCTGTAGCTTCGCCGGCGGACCGCAGCTCAGGTCCACCGCTCGACCCTGGCACACTCGGTGGACGTGACAACAAAACGCGCGCTGGTCTTGGCTGGCGGGGGAGTGGCGGGAATAGCCTGGGAGAACGGCGTTTTGCGCGGGATTGCTGACGAGTCGCCTGCTACGGCTCGCGCCCTGCTGGATTCCGATGTGCTGGTCGGAACCTCGGCCGGCTCGGTGGTAGGTGCGCAGATCGGCAGCGGGCTGTCGCTCGACGACCTCTTCGCCCGGCAAGTCCAGGAGACGTCGGCCGAGATCGATCCCGGTGTGAGCATCGATGACATCATTGACCTTTTCCGGATTGCCATGACGGAACCGAGCACCACGATGCCGCAGAAGCTCCAGCGGGTCGGCGCGCTTGCGTTGGCGAGCGAAACCGTAACCGAACCGGTCCGACGGAAAGTGATCGCCTACCGCCTGCCGTCGCATGACTGGCCGAAGCGGGTGCTGCGGGTAACGGCCATCGATGTCGCCACCGGGGAACGCGTCGTTTTCGACCGTGACTCGGGTGTCGATCTGGTTGACGCGGTGACCGCGAGTTGCGCTGTTCCCAAAGCGTGGCCGCCGGTGACGCTTCGCGACCGACGCTACATGGACGGCGGGATCGGCAGCTCGGTCAACCTTGATGTGGCTCAAGACTGTGATGTCGCAGTGGTTTTGGTACCCGCAGGGGAATCAACGCCCTCGCCGTTCGGCACCGGCCCGGTGGCCGAGATCGCCTCGTTCGGCGGCAAGGCGTTCGGGGTGTTCGCCGACGACGAATCACTCAGGGCATTCGGCACCAACCCGCTGGATCCGCGCTGCCGGACGGCGTCGGCAGTGGCCGGGCGCGCGCAGGGTCGCCGCGAGGCCAAATCGGTCGCCGCGTTCCTGGACACTGTCAACGGATAACCGGGACCATCAGGCGCGCCTCCCGGTCCGGCCCCCAATGCAGCGTGCATTTGCCGCGCGGGCCACGTTCGTAAGCGGCGGGGAACTGGCCGGTGAGCGGGTTGCGCGGCCACAGCCAGCGACCGGCGATCACCAACCGCAGTTGCTCACCGGCGCGAAACAGCGTCGCCGACGGCCCGAGCGGAATATCCACTTGCACAATCTCTTTCGGCCTAAGCGGCTGGCGGTTATCGAGCTTGGGTACCGGCTCGAAAGACCGGGAAAGCTGCTCGTCGAGGGCGCGCATGGACGCCTTGAGCCAGCCCGAGGTGATGCGGTCGCGTCCGAAGCCGTAGGAGCCCTCGAACGGCACGAACTTCGTTCCGCGCCACTTTTCCACGCCGACGAACAGGTTCACATCGTCGACGCCGTGGACCTCGATGAACAGCCGCAGCGACATCGGCCCGGTTATCTCGGTGTCAGCCGACAGCGTCCATCCGAAACGTACTCCGCCAGAACGGGTGCCGAAGGTGACGGCGCCGTTCTGGTCGACGGGCGCCTCGCCAAGGCCGGCGGTGCCCAAGTGCAGTGGCGTCCAGTGCGTGGATTCCAACGGCCAGCTGTTTTCGTCTCGGACCTCGACGACATGGTCCCGGTCTTCCCGCACCTCGAGGCGGACTCGCGGCAGCGGTGTTGCGCCGCCGTCCCGCAGGTGCCGATCGAGGAATGTCAGTTGTGTTTGCAGGGCCGACTCGGAATAGAACGTCGTCCACTTGCCGCCGCGGTGGGTATATAGGTGCCGATCGGGCGAGCTGACGTACTCGAAGCCGCGTACCGATCCGCGGCTGTGCAAGTTGTTGTCGGAGAAGCTGCCGCAAATGAGGACCGGCGCCTCGATCTTCGGCAGGTCAGGTACCAATGATCGCCACCACTCGTCGCGCAGCGGCCTAATCGTGTTCTCTTGTGCTAACTGGTATTTCATGCGCACAGACTTCAGGCCACGGCCCCAGACATTGATGAAACCGACCTCGCGGATACCACCCGGCCGAAGCAAGTCACGATAGGCGTCAGTGAAACCCTCCCAGGGGACAATGGCTTTCAGATGCGCGGGCCGCAGCGCGGCGGCCTTCCACTGCGAGATCGCGAGATACGAGACCCCCATCATGCCGATCGAGCCAGTGCTCCATGGCTGTAGAGCTGCCCACTCGACCAGGTCATAGACGTCTTCGCCTTCCTGATCGGACAGCAGTGCACCCACCCCATCGGAGCGTCCGGCACCGCGCAGATCGCAATTCACCACCGCAAAGCCCTGCGCCGTCCACCACGCCGGATCCGGCGCCTCCCAACCGGTCAGGTCCGAAAACCGAAGACGTGCGGGCTGGCGCAGCACGCGGTACTGAAACGGCACCGAGTAGCCGCCGCCCCGCTTCTTTTTGGGCAGGTTGTCCTTGCCGTAGGGATGCGCACACATCAGCACCGGGAACGGGCCCGCGTCGGGCGGCAGGTAAACGTTCGTCCGCAGCACCGTCCCGTCGCGCGTGGCTACGGGTACGTCATGGCGGACCACCACGGCATCGGATGGTGGGGTGTAAACCTCGACCGGCGAACGCATGAAGCCACGCAGCCGGGCCACCGCGTAGCGGGCGGCGCCGGGCCGCCTCCACGGTCGGTCGGGGGCTGCCGCGTCGGGGGAATCGGTTCGAGCCACGCCTGCCTCAGCTTTCAATTGCAGGCGGTGTGGCACCCGAAGTGTCGTCCAGAGCGTCCAGTGCGCGGGTGGCCAGCTTGCGGCCGAGCTCAATCACCTCAGCGGCGCGGTGGAACTCCAAGCTGCGGCAAGCCGAGCGTGGTACCTCGATCAGCAGGTCGGGCGGGTGTGCGGCGAGTTGGTGACGGGCCAGCGCCGCCTGGGCGATGTCGATCGTGCGATTCATCACTTCGAAGCTGCCCAGTTTGGGCCCTTCGTCGGCGTCGTCAACCGTCTCGGTGTCGGAGGATTCGCTTTCGCCGGCGTGTTCCGGAATCGCCGCGCCGAACCGGCTGAGCACTGCCCGCGCGGTCGGCCGGTCGAGCAATGAGCGGGCCGCATTGGCGTCGAACAGTGCCGAGGTGCTACGCATCATGCGGTTCAACCAGTCAGCTGTGGGGCGCTGTTCGGCATTGCGATCGCCGGGGGTCTCGCTGCCGCTCAGGGTCACTGCGATGGTCAGGTCGGCATTGACGGCGGCAATCGGCGCCATCGGTAACGGGTCGAGAATCCCTCCGTCGGCGAGCAGCCGGCCGTCGACCACGTGCGGTGCGATGACTCCCGGTATCGCAATCGACGCCCGGATGGCCTCATCGACTGGACCGCGCTGCAGCCACACCGACTTTCCGGCGATTAAATCGGTCGCTACCGCGGTATACGGGATCGATAGTTTCTCGATGGTGACCGCGCCGAGAATGTCGCGTACCGCGTCGAGGATCTTTCCGGCGCGCAGCACGCCGGCCGCGGTGATCGACGGGTCCAGCAGCCGCAAGATGGAGCGCTGCGTCAAAGACCTGGCCCACTTTTCGAATTCGTCCAGTTTTCCCGCTGCTTGCAGACCACCGACGAGGGCTCCCATCGACGATCCGGCGATCCCCACGATGTCGTAGCCGCGCGCACGCAACTCGTTGATGATTCCCACGTAGGCGTACCCGCGTGCCCCACCACTGCCGAGCGCAAGCGCAACCCGGGTATGCGGCGAGCCGCTTGCCCGATGCGTGCCGTGCTGCGATAAGCCCAGCGAATGCGCGGGATCGGCGATAGCCACCCCTTCATTCTGCGCGCCGCCAGAGCTCATTTCTGAGGTGTCGCCGGTCGGCTCATGGCGCGCAGTTACCCGCACTGGTTATCGGCGGCCGCTTGGACGGCGACAATCGC
>JAFAQO010000267.1 GCA_019246375.1 Mycobacterium sp.
CTCGCCGACGAGCCCACTGGCAACCTTGACTCCGAAACCGGCAACGAGATCGTGGAGCTGCTCTACGAACTCACACACGAGAACGGTGCCGAACGCGCGGTGGTGATGGCGACACACAACCTGGATGCAGCTATCTGTACTGACCGCACGATCTTGCTCATCGACGGCGTCATCCACGCCGACGCTCACCCGGCCGACGTCCTGCCGAAGTTCGCCGGCGATGCCCTTGGCGCCGGGCACGACAGACCCAGACTGCGCCTGGTCGACGAAGCGGCCGAGAATCCGCGTTTCGGACAGTCGTGAGGACGCTGCTGTCGCGGCTGCGACTGCTGAACGTCCGCTACCTTCGCGGCCACCCCGCGCGCACCCTGCTCTCCGTCGGCGTGATTGCGTGCTCGGCGGCGCTCATCGTCGCCGTCTTGGGCACCTACGGATCGGTCAGCGGCTCGGCGAACCGCCTCGCCGAACAGGTCGCCGGCAACGCTGCCCTCGAGATCACCGGCATCACCGACGCTGGGCTGGAGGACAGCCTAGTCGCTACCGTCGAGCGGACGGACGGCGTTAAGGCCGCAGTCCCGCTAGTGCAAACCCCCATTCTGGTAGCCGGCAAGCGGGTCATGCTCTTCGGGACCGACGAGCGCGCGGGCACGCTCAGCAGTTCCCTACGCCACACGATCGACGACATCCCTCAGGACAGAGTCGCCGCCCCGGGCCTGTGGGTGGGGCCCGCGGTCACCGGCGTAACCCAGGGGCACCCGGCACAGGTCGTTTCCATGACCGGCAACGCGACCGAGGTGCCGATCGCTGGCGTTATCCCGGGCGAGAACGCGCAAGTAATCAACCGGGGAAACATCGTGATCGCCCGGCTGGAATTCGCGCAGCGGCTCACTGGTCGCCCGGGGCGGCTCGACTCGGTGCTCGTCGTGGCCAAGACTGGCGCCGACGTCAGCGCGCTGCGCCAACGCCTAAGCGAGCGCCTCGATGGCCGCGCCTACGTCGCTACCCCGTCGTTTCGCGCCGCGCTGGCGAGCTCCTCGACAACGATGGCACAAAACGTCACGTTGCTTGTTGCGATGCTCGGGCTCGTGGTCGCGGCGTTCCTTGTCTTCAATACGATGAACATGGCGGCCAACGAACGACGCACCGAAATGGCCACCCTGCGCGCCCTGGGAGCCAGGCGTGCGATGATCATGCGCGATTTTGTCGCCGAGTCTTTTCTCATCGGCCTCGTCGGAGCGGCGATGGGGTCCGTCGTCGGCGTCGCCATGGCTGCAGCGGCGGTGTCGCGGCTGCCACCCTTGCTCCTCACGGTCGTAGACGCCGAGGTTGAGTTCGTGCTTCCGCCCTCAGCAATCGCGATCGCGGTCATGGCCTGTGTCGGGGCGTCCCTGCTAGCGTCGTGGCTGGCCGCCTACCGCGTGTCGCGCGTCCAGCCGGTGGTGGCGATGCTTCCGCTGGACGAAACCAACGTTGCCCCGTCGGCGTCTGGGTCGCGCCTCACCATCGGCCGGACTTGGGGCGCGCTCGGCGCTGGATGCGTGGCTATCGCCACCGGAATCGCGGTGTCCTTCGCCTATTCGGACAACAGGGCATTCGGAGGTACCGTGCTGCTCCTGGTCGGAGTGGTCTTAGTCGCGCTGGCCGCGGCGCGGCCGATCACCCGCGCCGTAGCTCACGTCTCAGGGCGCCTCGGTGCGCCCGGCCACCTCGCGGCAGCCTCTGCCGAGCGCGTGCCGCAGCGCACCTGGGCGACGACGATGACCGTCTGCCTGGCGATGGCCATTGGCGTCGCCACCACGGGCTCCTCGCAAAACATAGTCGCTGCCGCCGGCGACGCGGTATCGACGCTAAAGCGCATGGACTTCGTCGTGCAGAGCACCCCGGGCGACGAGTTTCCATTCCGACAGCTCCTGCCGGCGCAGATGGGCCAAGAGATCCAGCGGGTGGCGGGCGTGCAGAGGGTCCTGCCCAGTCAGTTCACCTACGCCTACCTACCCGCAGGCCGCGCCCTCGTTCAAGGCCTGTCCGGCCCGAGCAACTCACCGGCCTACCAGCTGGCCTCCGACACCGCGCGCCGTGCCCTGCTCGACGGCAGCGGCGCCGTCGTTTCCAGGCTGTTCGCCAAGCAATACGGTTTGCACGTCGGCGACACGCTCACGCTGCCGACGCCCACCGGTACCAAGCACCTGCGGGTCGCCGACATCATCGACTTCCTCTCAGCAGACGCCGGCCTCGTGGCGATCTCACTGGATGAACTCGAGCACTGGTTCTCCCGCTTCGGCGCATCGTTCTACGAGGTGATACTCGCTCAGGGAGCCGACCACGCACAGGTGCAGGCGGCACTGGACCGAATCGCCAAGCACGCTCCGTTCCCCGTCTACGTCCTCACCGGCTCCAAGTTGGTGGCGTCGACCAAGTCCGCGGTCCAGCAGGTGGGAGCGCTCGCCACAGCCCTGCAGTGGATCGTCGCGCTTGTGGGGGGATTAGCCCTGCTCAACACGTTGATGCTCGCCGTGGTCGAGCGGCGGCGCGAACTCGGCATCCTTCGCGCGCTCGGCGCTCGCCGCAAATTTATCGGCCGCCTCATCTTGGCAGACGCCGTCGGCGTGAGTGCGGTGGGCGGTTTCGTCGGCCTTGCTCTTGGGTTCGCTTTGCAGTACGTCGCCGTCGTCGTGCTGGGCAAGGCTGGTTCGTTGTCGGTGCCTTTCGCGTTCGTCCCGCTCGTCGCCGCGATGGCGATAGGCTCCATATTCGTCACATTAGCCGGCGCGCTGCCGCCCGCCCGCACAGCATCGAGGCTCAAGGTCGTCGAAGCCATCGGCTATGAGTAGCCGTTTGCTAGGGGCCGAGGTCGGGCCGACGGGCCCGATCGCACACTGACTGTGGAAGCGCGGCAAGTTCCTGTGAGCCCTCCTCTGGGCAGCTACCACGTCGTTATCGTCGGCTCGTGCGTGTAATGAGCCAACGGTTTCGACAGAAGACTCCGTCGGATGCTGGCGGCCACAGGGTGCTCGAGGCCACAGGCCGCCCGGTCGCCGTGCCCACCCCTACCGCACGTCGGGTTGTCGTAATTGGCGCAGGTGTCGCTGGCCTGACGGCCGCGCATGAGCTCGCCGAGCGCGGCTTCGAGGTGACCGTTTATGAACGCAAGGCGTTGGGCGGAAAGTCGCGCAGCTTCCCGGTGCCCAACAGTGCGAGCGGCGAGCGCAAAGAGCTGCCAGGCGAGCATGGCCATCGCGTGGTGCCGGGCTTCTATCAGCACCTACCAGACACGATGACGCGGATTCCTTCCCTGGACGACGACCGCAGCGTGTGGGACCACATGGTCCCACAGGCAAGCTTTCTCTATGCGCGCAACGGTGGTCGCGAGGACCTGCCTGTGCTCTCGCACATCAAGGGCGTGGCCACTCGCGAGTTTTTGCGCAGGGCGAGCGAAGCGCTTCGCCAGCATTTCAAAGCGCTGCCGCCCGCAAAATTGGTGACGTTCCTGACGAGACTCTTGGTGTTCATGACCAGTAGCGAAGAGCGCCGCTTTGGGGAATGGGAGTACATCACCTGGTGGGACTTCGTGCGAGCCGGGCGGATGGGCGAAGAGTACAGAAAGCTACTCGTGAAAGCCGTGACCGAGCATCTCATCGCAGCACGCGGCGATCTTGCCTCTGCACGGTCGATCGGGACGCTTGCGGAGGCGTCCATTTACGCCGTCACGCGGTTGTCGACAACGGGGGAGAGCGGCCGTGTGCTCGACGCGCCGACGAGCGAGTCGTGGATCGACCCGTGGGTCGCCTATCTGCGAAGCAAGGGCGTGCGATTCGTCGTTGGTGTCGGCGCCCAGGCGTTCGAGATTGGCCGGGGGCGCATCTCGGCCGTCCGCGTCAACGGGCCGGGTCTAAACCAGCGGGTCGAGGCTGATTGGTATGTTTGCGCGGTCCCGGTTGAGCGCGCGCAGATGCTGCTGACCGCCGACGTACTTACCGCGGATCCTTCGCTGGCGTGCCTGGCGCAATTGCGCACCGAGTGGATGAACGGCATCCAGTTCCACCTTCGCCAGCCGTTGCCCCTCATCGACGGCCCGGTTAATTACGTGGACTCGCCCTGGGGGCTGGTATCAGCCAGCCAAGCGCAGTGGTGGAATCGCGACCTACAGGCGGATTACGGCGACGGCACTGTGCGTGAGTGCTTGTCAGTGAACATCGCGAACTTCGACGCTCCGGGCATCGTTTATGGCAAGCCCGCCTGTAAGTGCACGCCCGATGAGATCGCCACCGAGGTGCTCGCTCAGATCCGCGCCGCGCACGGGGATACAGGTCGCATCATGCTGTCCGATGAAGTTGTCGCGTCGTGGTTCCTCGACCCGGCTCTGAGTTTCGACAATGGTGTCATGAGCAACGACGAGCCGCTCTTCGTGAACTACGCCGGCTCGTGGGACGTGCGGCCACCGGCTACAACGGCAATTCCCAACCTCTTCCTGGCCGGTGATTACGTCCGAGACAACCTTTCAGCCGCGACGATGGAAGGTGCGAACCAGACCGGCCGGCTGGCTGCCAACGGTGTGCTCGAAGCGTCCGGTTCACTCGCCTCGCCCAGCCGCGTCTTCTTGCCCTACGACCCGCCGGCGCTCGCGGCATTCAAGCGGAGGGATGCTGATCGTTTCCGCCGCGGATTGCCGCACGTGCTGGATCGAATGTGAGCGGTGGCGACTTGGCACCTCACCGGTGCGTTGGCGGCGCCTGGGCTGCCAAGCTCCGGCCCGCTACGCTGCGGCCTGTACCCACCGATAAACAACTCTCACCCATCGTGGACCGGTTCATGGGGTCCGGCCAACACGACCGGCCCATACCTCGCCATACTCTCGGTTCGGGCCTGGGGCGGCGCGGGCATTCCTCGTAAGTGAATACGATGAATTGCTTGGTTGACACGTGCCACATAGCATCCCCTCTGCGAACATGAGAAATTCGGAGCTACACGCGGAGGGCAAGCAGTTTCCGACGTGTGCGCATGACGTCCGGCCCCCTCAACCGGACGTCGGCCTGCGAAAAGGACGGCACCGAGTGAAGACAGGAGTTAGCGCCATTGCAATAGAACTGGCAGCAAAAAACGGCCGGCTGACGAAACGGTACCCGCAGGTTAGGGCCATCGTTGAGACGGACGGTTGGGTATCCTTATGCGACGGCCGCCGTTTCCAGTGCACGCGCACAACGGTAAGAATCGCTTCTCTTGTACGCACTGGTTCACCGCGATCCGGTGGAGAAGATGAGGCGCATGTGCGGCGTCTGTCGGAAGCCGAGTGGCCGCTGCCCCCCATCATTGTGCATGAAACAACGATGCAGGTCATCGATGGATTCCATCGTGTCACTGCGGCGATCGAAAAAGGACTCAACGAGGTTGATGCGTACCTGTATCACGGACCGATCGAGTCGGCATTCGTCATTGCAGTAGAAGCCAACGTTACCCATGGACTGCCACTGTCTCTGGCCGACCGGCGCGCGGCCGCAGTGAAGATTCTCCACGCGTACCCGCAGTGGTCTGATCGAGCCATCGCAACGTCAACGGGTTTGTCTGCGAAAACTGTGAGCACTATTCGGTGTGCAACTGACGAGGATCAGCAGTTGCACGAACGGCTGGGCAAAGACGGTCGGATCCGACCACTCAACGCGGCCGCTGGCCGTCAACTGGCCTCAGAGCTCCTAAGTCAGCGGCCTAATGCGTCACTCCGCGAAATCGCCAAGGCTGCTGGCATCTCACCAGGCACGGTGCGAGACGTTCGCGCACGGCTTTACCGCGGCGACGATCCAGTCCCGGCGCGCACACGCGACGACGGCTCTCGCGCAAGCAGTCGCGGCAAGCCCAACCGCACGCCGGTGCGCGAGGCATCCGCGCCTGCGGACGTGTATCCGCTCCTGGCGTGGCTCGCCAAAGACCCCGCGCTGCGCATGAGTCGGGAAGGACGTGAATTGCTACGTTGGCTGCAAGTCCACGCCGTCCAGACCATCGATACCGACAAAATTGCTTCGTCACTTCCCGGTCACTGCTTTGAATGCCTCATCGAGCTGGCCAACCGGTGCTCAGCTAATTGGGCGAGGATTGCCCACGACTTGGCGGTAAGCGCACAGCGCAACTACTCCGAGATGGCGGTACCATCCCGGGTGGAATCGCCGCTAATTCGGAGATCTGACTCCTCTTAAGACCCGACCGGCTTCGGCGCCGGTGGCGGTGTCCATCGAGCCTCTGCGTCGGTTGTCGGCGGAATGAAGGACAGCCCCACTTTTCCATCGCAGAAGCTCTGCAGTGCTTGAGACTCGAGGCTGGGCCGTTGTCCATGCGCAGCAGCCTGGGCGGACCGCTTCATGGTAATCCGTTGTGGGCCTGCTGATTTGAGGCATCCCACCCTTGTCAAAGCAACGCCAGCGCGGGTAGGTTGCAAGGGACCAGGCCCCTACGGGTAGGACCAACGGACATGCCTGAGCGCAACCGCATGACGCCTAGCCATCCTGTTTAGTGCGTGGTCCGGTTTGCGCGCCGCTGAACTGCAAGGCTTAGAAATCCGCGATCTAACGCTGTCTAAGATACGGGGCACCGT
>JAFAQO010000261.1 GCA_019246375.1 Mycobacterium sp.
GACGCCGAAGCCGTAGGGATCTCGCGGGGGAGCGCTCACGCGCGGTAGTTGGCGTCGGCGCTCTCGGAGAAGCGGACGCGGGTTGTGGAGCCTAGGAGATTCGAACTCCTGACATCTGCCTTGCAAAGGCAGCGCTCTACCAACTGAGCTAAGGCCCCTCGTCCTGACCAGCGGTTCGGTCAGGGGCCACATGCCACACCTCGACGCTGCGCCGTGTCTGCACCACTGTCAGCAATACGGCAATCGCCACGAGTGGCAACGCCACATGTGCGACGCGTCGTAGTGAACACATAGTGGTGGGCCTAGGAGGACTCGAACCTCCGACCTCTTCGTTATCAGCGAAGCGCTCTAACCGCCTGAGCTATAGGCCCGCACTCGCATACGGCCGAGCGACGAGATTACCGCAATCGTCGCTCACCGCCCAAACACCATTGTCGTGGGCTAGTCGCGGTCTGCCAGCGTCACTTCGACGCCGCCGATCAGATCGGTCGTCAGGTTGTAAACGAACGCGCCGATGGTGGCCATCGCCGTCAGAAGCACGATGTTAACCAGGCCGATCAAAACGGCGCCGCCGAAGATCGTCCCGCTGGACACGATCTCGCCGTTGCCGCCGCCTCCCGTGTTAGTGAGCAAATCACCGACGTTGCTGTTCAGTTTGCTCCACACGCCCATGCCGCCGAGCACCAGGTAGAGGAACGCGACCGCGATCATCCAGACGAAGAACAGCGCAATCGACAAGATTAACGAGACCTTTAGTGTGCTCCATGGATCGATGCGGCGGATCTGCATGCTCGCCCGTACCGGGCCCCGGGCCCGGCGAGAACCGACGTGCACGCGGCTTTCCCGCGCGGCCGACCGGCTCGGCCCCGATGCGGGCGCAGCGCCGGTGCCGCGGTCCGCCACCGTTTTGCGCTGTGCTGGACGCGGCGGCAAAGGCCCCGACAGATCCGGCAGCTCGCTGGCGTAGGCCTCGGCGTGTCGACCGTCGCCTCGTGGCGGCGCCGGTTCCGATTCCTCCGCCGGGGCGGTGGCGGGCGACGACGATGCCGCCGCGAAGGCGCTCGGCGCAGCGGTGCCAGACATGAACCGGGGCACCCGGGCTCGCACGTCCGGCGAGCTGGACGACCGCGATTCCTGCTGCCCAGTCGCCTCCGGTGTGGAGCGACGTGCGGTTTGACCGGACCGGTTGGCGCCTCGCTGTCGCTGCCACGGCGCCACTCCGCCGGTTTCAGAGCCGGCCTCGGTTGCCCGGCCCTCACCGGAGGGCCGGTGTGCGCTGCCTTGGTCAGGCGAACCATTGCGGTTGCTTGGGCCGTCACCGGATCCGGACGTTCCCGGCTCGTTGGGTGAAGTCACCACCGGCTCCTTACGTATGCACCCGGGATCTCCGGGAGGTGGCAGTCGTGTCATTTCGTACCGGGCTGATCTGCTTTGCCGACTCCGACTCGGGTCGCCTACATGGCCCGCATTGTCATCAGACTAGCTACCCGGCTCGTCGTCATTTACTTCAGCCTCTTCGGCATTGCGTGCAATGGCTAACAGTGTGGTGCCCTCACCCAAGTTCATCAACCGAACACCCTTGGTCTGGCGTCCGGCCTTACGCACCTGACGCGCCGCCGTCCGGATCACCCCACCACCGGAGGTAATCGCGTAGACCTCGGTATCGTCGTCGACAATCAATGCCCCTACCAGCCTGCCGCGGCGCGAGTCGTACTGGATTGTCAGGATGCCCTTGCCCCCGCGGCCCTGTGGGGCGTACTCCTCGATCGCTGTGCGCTTGGCATAGCCGCCGGAGGTGGCGACCAAAAGGTAGGTACCTTCGCGGACCACATTCAGCGACAGCAGCCGGTCGTCGGTGTTGAAGCGCATGCCCTGGACGCCGGAGGTGGCACGCCCCATCGGCCGCAGCGCCTCGTCGGTCGCCGAGAACCGGATGGACTGGCCGTTGGCAGAGACCAGCAATAGGTCGTCGTCGGCCGAACACAGCACCGCGCCGACCAGTTCGTCACCGCCGCGCAAGTTGATCGCAACAATCCCGCCGGACCGGTTGGAGTCGAACTCGGTGAGCTTGCTCTTTTTCACCAACCCCTTGCGCGTCGCCAGCACCAGGTAGGGGGCGTCCTCGTAGCTGCGGATCTGGATGACTTGTGCGATGCGCTCCTCGGGCTGGAAGGCCAGCAGGTTCGCGACGTGCTGACCGCGCGCGGTCCGGGAGGCTTCCGGCAGCTCGTAGGCCTTGGCCCGATACACCCGGCCCTGGGTGGTGAAAAACAGAATCCAGTCGTGGGTCGAGCACACGAAAAAGTGCGCGACGATGTCGTCTTGCTTGAGCCCGGCGCCTTGCACGCCCTTCCCGCCGCGCTTTTGGCTGCGGTAAAGGTCGGTCTTGGTGCGCTTGGCGTATCCGGTTTCAGTGATCGTGACGACGACGTCCTCGCGGGCGATGAGGTCTTCGTCGCTGACATCGCCGTCGGCTGCAACGATGCGGGTCCGACGGTCGTCGCCGTGCTTGTCGATGATGTCCCCGAGTTCATCGCGGACGATCCCGCGCTGCCGCTCCGGTTTGGCGAGGATGTCTTCCAGGTCGGCGATCTCGGCTTCGATCTTGGCGAGGTCGTCGATGATGCGCTGTCGCTCCAGAGCCGCCAGGCGCCGCAGCTGCATGTCCAGGATCGCCTGGGCCTGGATTTCGTCGATATCGAGCAACTCGATCAGGCCTGCCCGAGCAATGTCGACGGTTTCCGACGCCCGGATCAGGGCGATGACTTCGTCCAGCGCGTCGAGCGCTTTGACCAGGCCGCGCAGAACGTGGGCCCGTTCGTTGGCCTTGCGCAACCGATAGGTGGTGCGCCGGATGATGACGTCCAGTTGATGCTCGACGTAGTGCCGGATCAGCTGGTCCAGCCGCAGTGTGCGTGGCACCCCGTCGACGATCGCCAGCATGTTGGCGCCGAAGCTGGTCTGTAGCTGGGTGTGCTTATAGAGGTTGTTGAGCACCACCTTGGCCACCGCGTCGCGCTTGAGCTCGATGACGATGCGCACGCCGACCCGGTCGCTGCCCTGATCTTCGACGTTGGAAATACCGCTGAGCTTCCCGTCACGGACTTGCTCGGCGATAGAGGTGATGAAGTTGTCGTGGTTGACTTGATACGGCAACTCGGTGATGACCAAAGACGTACGGCCCCTGGTTTCTTCGACTTCCACAACACCGCGCATGCGTATGGAGCCGCGACCGGTTTTGTACGCGTCCGCGATGCCCTGGGTACCCACGATCAGCCCGGCTGTGGGGAAATCGGGACCTTTGACCCGCTCGGTGACCGCGGCCAGCGTCGCCTCTTCATCGGCGTCGTAGTTGTCCAGGGCCCAAAACACCGCGTCGGCGAGCTCGCGCAGGTTGTGCGGCGGGATGTTGGTGGCCATGCCCACCGCGATGCCGCCCGAGCCGTTGGCGAGCAGGTTGGGGAACCGGCTGGGCAGCACTGTCGGCTCCTGCACCCGGCCGTCGTAGTTGGGGATGAAATCGACTGTCTCCTCGTCGATTTCGCGCAGCATCTCCATCGCCAGCGGAGTCAGCCGCGCCTCGGTATACCTCATGGCGGCTGGTGGATCATTGCCCGGCGAGCCGAAGTTGCCCTGGCCGTCCACCAGCGGGTAGCGCAGCGACCACGGCTGAGCCATCCGCACCAAGGTGTCGTAGATCGATGCGTCGCCGTGCGGATGGTAGTTGCCCATCGTCTCGGCAACGGAGCGGGCCGATTTCGCGTGGCTGCGGTCCGGGCGAAAGCCGGAATCGAACATCGCGTACAGCACCCGGCGGTGCACGGGTTTGAGCCCGTCACGCACCTCCGGCAGCGCACGGCCCACAATCACGCTCATCGCGTAATCGATGTAGCTGCGCTGCATCTCCTGCTGGATGTCGACGGGTTCGACCCGGTCGACGGAGTCGTCGCCAGGCGGCAGGGTGGTGTCAGTCATAGGTTCCTCGTGGGGATCTCAGCGCGCTGGCTGTTAAACATCCAGGAAACGGACGTCTTTGGCGTTGCGGGTGATGAAACTGCGGCGAGCGTCGACATCTTCGCCCATCAGAATGGAGAACAGTTCGTCAGCCGCCGCGGCGTCGTCGAGGGTTACCTGACGCAACACCCGCACCGACGGGTCCATCGTGGTCTCCCACAGCTCCTTGGCGTCCATCTCGCCCAGGCCCTTGTACCGCTGGATGCCGTCATCTTTGTTGATTTTCTTGCCGGCTTTCAGACCGGCCCCCAGTAGACCGTCGCGTTCGCGATCCGAATATGCGAACTCTGGATCGCTGCGCTGCCACTTCAGCTTGTATAGCGGCGGCTGCGCCAAAAACACATGCCCGTTTTCAATCAGCGGTCGCATAAACCGGAACAACAGTGTCAACAGCAACGTGGAGATGTGCTGGCCGTCGACATCGGCGTCGGCCATCAACACGATCTTGTGGTAGCGCAGCTTGGTGATGTCGAACTCATCGTGGATGCCGGTGCCCAGCGCGGTGATGATGGCTTGTACTTCGGTGTTCTTCAGCACCCGGTCGATGCGGGCCTTTTCGACGTTGATGATCTTGCCGCGCAGAGGCAAAATCGCCTGAAACATCGAGTCGCGGCCGCTCTTGGCTGAGCCTCCTGCCGAATCGCCTTCCACCACATACAGTTCCGACTTGCGCGGATCGGTCGAGCGGCAATCGGCCAGCTTACCGGGCAGTCCGCCCAGATCGGTCGCACTCTTGCGGCGCACCAGTTCCCGGGCCTTCCGGGCGGCAATACGCGCCTGCGCTGACGACACCGCCTTGTTCACAACGATTTTCGCGTCAGTCGGGTTGGCTTCGAACCAGTGCGTCAGCTGCTCGTTGCAAACCCTCTGCACAAAAGACTTAACCTCGGTGTTACCCAGTTTGGTCTTTGTCTGACCCTCGAACTGCGGTTCGCTGACCTTGGCCGAGATGACCGCGGCAAGACCTTCGCGGATGTCGTCGCCGGTGAGATTGGGGTCCTTGTCTTTCAGCAGCTTGCGGTCCTTGGCATACTTGTTCACCACCGACGTCAACGCGCTGCGGAAGCCCTCCTCGTGAGTTCCACCTTCGTGGGTGTTGATGGTGTTGGCGAAGGTGTGTACCGACTCCGAGTAGCCGGCGTTCCATTGCATGGCGATCTCGACTTCGTGGCCGGGACCCTTACCAGAAAAATCCACGATGCTCGAATGAATCGGGTTCTTGGTCCGGTTGATGTGTTTGACGTAGTCGACCAGGCCACCCGGGTAATGGAACGTGCGGTGCTTAACTTTATGCGGTGCAACCGATTCGGCCGCTCGTTCTTGAGCGGACTTTGGCGCCTCGGCAACCTCGCTGACGACTTCGTCGACGACCTCCTCCTGGGTCACCCGCTCGTCGGTCAGCTTGATCGTCAATCCCTTGTTGAGGAACGCCATTTCCTGCAGCCGACGTGCCACCGTCTCAAAGTCGTATTCGGTGGTCTCGAAGACGGCGGGATCCGCCCAGAACCGCACCGTCGAGCCGGTCTTCTTGGTCTTCGCCCCCTGCTTGAGGGTGCCGGGAACCGAGTGGTCGTAGAACTGCGACCACTCGTAGCCGTCCCGCGCAATCTCGACTTCGAGACGGGTGGACAGCGCATTGACCACCGAAACGCCGACCCCATGCAGGCCACCCGAGATTGCGTATGCCTGCGAGTCGAACTTGCCGCCGGCGTGCAGTTGCGTCATCACCACGTCGACCGTGGGTATCCCGGATGAGTGCATAGCCACCGGAATGCCGCGGCCGTCGTCGGTTACCTCAACACCACCGTCCTCGAGGAGGACCACGTCAACGGTGGTGGCATAGCCGGCCATCGCTTCATCGACCGCATTGTCGACGACCTCCCAGATGAGGTGGTGCAGACCGCGCTCACCGGTGGAGCCGATGTACATGCCCGGACGTTTGCGGACAGCCTCTAGCCCCTCAAGAATCGTGATGGACTGGGCGTCGTATTCGTCTTGTGCCTTCTTCTTCTGGGCAGCCACGGTCGGGAAGCTCTCCTTGGGGGTCGCATGCGAGCGGTCCGGTCACCGCAGCAAGTCCTGAGTGCAGTCTACCTTCACCGACGGGCCGCACTGATTTTCTGAGCGCGTTTCTACCCAGCTAACCGCGCCGTGTGTCCCACATCTTGATTGCAGCCGCGTCCTGACGCTAGCCACAGCGGTTCGTCGCGTCCTGGTGGCTCTCAGCCGATAGTTTCGGCACCGCCGGAAGGCCTTAGCCATAGGTGTCGCGGGGGCCTCTGCCGGCAATATGCAGTGGCCCCTTCCGCCACGATGGCGCCGTCGGGCCGGTGATTTTCAACGACCGCACCACACCGTCGCCGACCGCCGCGGCGATCTTCGCGAGAAGTTGCGCTTGCATGATCCGCAACTGAGTCGCCCAGGCGGTCGACTCGGCCGCCACGCTCAGCACTCCGTCGGTCAATCGCGTCGGTCTGGCGTGATCGGCGACCTGTTCGCCAACCACCGACGGCCATTGACCAAGCACCGTGCCCTCGGCCACCCGCGGCGACCATCCCCGCTTTTTAGCCAACTCGCGCGCAACTCTGCCAAGGGGTTGGGGATCGCGATAGTCAGGCGCCGGCCCCGACCAATTCCGTCGCCCACCGGTGCCTGCTACCCGGCGCGGAGTTACCGGTATGCCCCGCCCGCGCCCGACGTCTTTGCCGCGAATGCGCGCGGCGTCACGCGCTTCTTCCAGGGTGCGCCTGACCAAGTCCATGGCGGCGGGCTCGGCGCCACGTTCAGCGCGGTCGTCGGAGCTAATCACTTTGCACCACCGACACCCGCCCGCCGTCCTCGTCACGCGACCCAATGGTCACTCGTCTTGCGTCCCAGCCCACCGGAATGTCCTCGGCCACCGCAGCTGTCACCAATACCTGCTCGGCCGACGCCGCGACCGCTGCCAACGCTCGCCGCCGGTCCACATCGAGTTCGGCGAAGACGTCATCGAGCAACAACACCGGATCGCTGCCTTCGGCCCGTAACAACTCGTAGGCAGCCAACCGCAACGCTAACGCCATCGACCATGATTCCCCGTGGCTGGCGAATCCTTTAGTGGGCTGGTCACCCAGTTGCATCTCCAGATCATCGCGGTGCGGCCCGACAAGGCACACGCCGCGTTCGAGTTCCGCGTCACGGCGCTGAACCAGCGCGGCCAGCAGCGCGTCTTCCAACGTGTGCGTGTCGGCGACGTCATCGATCCCGCTTCCGATGCTGGCGCGGTAACCGATGGAGACAGTCCGCGATCCAGGTACCACCAGCTGATAGGCCTTTGCAACTTCCGGCGCCAGTTGACTCACCAGATCGATGCGCGCGGACATCAGCTCGGCGCCGTGAGCTGCGAGACGGCCATCCCAAACGTCAAGAGTGTCCAGCAGACTACGGTCATTCCGCTGTCTGGCCCCGGACGCGGTTTTCAGCAATGCGGTGCGCTGTCGCAGCACTTTGTCGTAGTCGGATCGCACTGCGCCGACCCGTGGCCGGCGCAACGTGGCCAAGTCGTCGAGGTAGCGACGCCGGTCTGCGGGATCCCCACGCACCAACGCCAGATCTTCGGGAGCGAATAACACCGCTCGCAGCACTCCGGCTACCTCTCGGGTGCTGCGGACCGGTGACCGGTTCAACCGCGCTTTGTTGGCTCGCCCCGCCGCAATTTCCAGATCGATGGCGCATTCGCGGCCCTCGTTGACGATGATTGTCGAAACCACCGCCCGTGGTGCGCCAACTCGCACCAACGGCCCGTCATTCGCCACCCGGTGCGAACCCAGAGTAGCCGAATACCACAGTGCTTCAATGAGATTCGTCTTGCCGTAACCGTTCGGCCCTACGAACACCGTCCGCCCCGGTTGTAGTTCCAGGTCGGCGTGCGCCCATGAACGGAAATCGCGCAGACCTAGATGCCGGACGTACACGAACCACCTGTCAGCCGGGCAACCGCACCGGCATCAGCAGGTACACATACTCAGTTTCAGCAGCAGGGAACGGGCCACCGTCTTGCGTCGAAACCTCGTCGCCGAGCGCGGGCCGCAATACCGCAGGTCGACTCGGCGTCGTGAACCCGAACAACACCCGCTCCGAATGTAACGATCCCAGACCATCGGTCAGATAGTTCGGGTTGAACGCGATCGTCAACGGTTCGCCTGCGAAGTCGACCGGAAGATCCTCTTCGGCGCGGCCAACGTCGTCGGCGCCGGCCGACAGCCGCAACATCCCCTCGGCGAATTCCATCCGCACCTGCGCACCTCGATCGGCGACCAGAGCAACGCGTTTGATCGCTTCGGTCAATTCCGCCACGCCGATCGTGGCTACCGCAGTGTGCTCCGCCGGCAGCAACTGCCGAAACTTCGGAAACTCGGCGTCAAGCAGTCGAGTGGTGCTGCGCTTACCGTCACCGCTGATGCCCAGTAGCCCGTCTTTTCCAACAACGGACCCAGCTCCCAACGACAAGTGCACATCCGATCCATCGGTGCCGGCTTTAGCGGCCTCGGCCAAGGTCTTAGCCGGTACTAGCACCGCGGCCTCGATGTCCGGCGAAGCCGCCGACCACGTCAGCTCTCGGACGGCCAGCCGGAACCTGTCGGTGGCGGCTAAGACGACCGTGGCGCCCGAGATCTCGACCCGAATACCGGTCAGCATCGGCAAGGTGTCGTCGCGCCCGGCCGCCACCGCGACCTGGCTGATTGCCTCGGCGAACAGTTCGGCTGGCAGCGTTCCGGTCTCCGCCGGCAGCGCTGGCAGGGCGGGGTAATCCTCGACCGCCATTGTCGGCAGTGAGAACCTGGCGCTTCCGCAGGTCAACGAAACCCGGGTGCCGGCGACCTGGAAATCGACCGGTTTGTTGGGCAGCGCTCGAGTAATGTCAGACAATAACCGTCCCGACACCAAAACGCTTCCTGCTGAAGCGATTTCGGCGGCTACTCGAACCTCGGCCGAGACCTCGTAGTCGAATCCGGAAATCATCAAGCCATCGTCGGAGCCGGTCAGCAGGACCCCGGCCAGCACCGGCACCGTCGGTCTGGTGGGCAGATTCTTCGCCACCCAAGCCACCGCGTCGGCGAAGTCATCACGCACCAAGCGAAACTTCAAGTCGGAAAGGTCGACTCTCGTCGTCGCCACGTCCATTCGGGTCCCTTCATCACCTCTAACAACGACTTTAAAAGTCAGCGGCGACCCGCCCTGGCGAGCGAGCGACGAACGCCTGCGGCCGCGATCCGCCACGACGACCGTAATGGCACTCGAAGAACAACCGTAGAGCTTCCGGCGCCATCTTGAAGGTTAATCGACATCGGTGACACCGGTTCGTCCCAAGCACGTTCTTCAAAGAAGAAAAGACGAAGAGATATCAGTAACAGTATTAAGTCCTGTGCGTAGTGGGGACAGCACGGTGTCAGCGCTGGTAGATAGCCCGCGGGGCTGTGGGCGACGGCGTTGGCGCCTGTGTGGTTTTTGTGGGGCGCTGGGGACGAGGCACCGTTGTTCGTGCCGATTCCAGGTCTTGCCGGCGCTTTGAACGGTTTTTCCACAGCTGGATCCACACCGTGCCGGCGCGAGTGGCGGGGCGGCCGGAGCGCAGGTGGTGGCCAGGGCTGCTCAGCGCTTGGAGCGCTGCCGAATGCGAGTGGTGAGTTCTTTGACGTGATCGAATACCTCTTGCCGCTCGGCCATCTCGGACAGGATCTTCCGTTGCGCGTACATCACCGTGGTGTGGTCGCGATCGAATGCCTGACCGATTTTGGGCAGGGAAAGGTCGGTGAGTTCGCGGCACAGGTACATCGCGATCTGACGGGACTGGGCCAGCGCACGGGTCTTCCCGGGCCCGCGTAATTCTTCGACCGTGGTGTCGAAGTACTCGGCAGTCGCCGCCATGATCGTGGCCGCACTGATCTGCATGGTGCCGGCATCAGCAATGAGGTCACGCAGCACGATCTCGGCGAGTGCTTTGTCGATTGGAGTTTTGTTCAGCGAGGCGAACGCGGTGACTCGGATCAACGCACCTTCAAGTTCGCGGATGTTCCGCTCGATGCTGCTGGCGATCAGTTCGAGCACGTCGTCGGGCACGGCGAGCCGTTCCATCTGAGCTTTCTTGCGCAAGATGGCGATCCGCGTTTCCAGCTCGGGCGGCTGGACGTCGGTGATCAGGCCCCATTCGAACCGTGTCCGCAGCCGGTCCTCGAGAGTGGCGAGTTGCTTGGGCGGGCGGTCGGAGGAGATGACGATCTGTTTGTTGGCGTTGTGCAGGGTATTGAAGGTGTGGAAGAACTCCTCCTGGATACCTTCTTTTCCTTCGATGAACTGAATGTCATCGACCAGCAGCACGTCGACATCGCGGTAACTGCGTTTGAAGGCGACCTTGCGGTCGTCGCGCAATGAGTTGATGAAGTCGTTGGTGAACTCTTCGGTCGAGACGTACTTGACTCGCATGCCGGGGAACAGTCGTTGCGCGTAATTCCCGGCGGCGTGCAACAGGTGCGTCTTGCCGAGTCCGGACTCGCCCCAGATGAACAGCGGGTTATAAGCGCGGGCGGGTGCTTCAGCAATCGCGAGAGCCGCGGCGTGAGCGAATCGGTTGGAGGCGCCGATGACGAAGGTGTCAAACGTGTATCGGCGGTTCAGGCTGGCGCCACCGACAGCGGTCAGGTCGTTGCTGCGGGGCCGTTCGGTGAAGTAGGTCGGCCAGTCCTCATGGGCACTGGCGAGGGCCTCCCGGGCCTCGTCGACTTCGTCGGCCTCCGCCGGGGAATCGTCAGCCTGCGGGACTGCAAGGTCGTCGTCGATCGTCGACTGTGGCGCGATCCGAACCCCCAGTTGAACCCGATGTCCGAGCCGGCGGCTCAGTGCGTCAGTGATCTGGGTGCGCAAATGGCGTTCGATTTCGTTTTGCACAAAGCTGCTGGGAACCGACAGCAGAGCGAAGCCTTCGACAATGGTCAGTGGTTGGACGAGGTTCAACCAGGCCCGTTGCTGTGGGGTTAGAGGAGAGACGACGGGCTTGCCGTTGTTAGGCGCGTAGTCGGAGTACGTTTCACCGTTGAGTTCGGAGACGACGGCGCTCCAAACCGTCGCAAAACTTGAACCGGGATCATCGGTCAACGATGGATCCCCCTCAATCGCGCTCGAGATACATCCTGCCTGGTGACGATGCACTGTCCACACACTTATCCACAGGTGTGGACAGTGCGGCCATCACCGCACCGCAAGTTATCGAGGATGGCATGCGGGATCGGTGCGTAAGACAACCGATCCCTCCCCGCCTGGCCGGATAGCCGATCCGCCATCCTCGCTTCGTTGTCGGGCGCCGTTCCGTGCTGAAACGGCATTGCACGAAGCTAACAGTTTTCTTTCCGAGTGCCAACAGTTCTGCAACATTCCGCCGAAGTTACTTGACAACAACACAATTGGCCGGCGTGGCGGATGTGGCATGAGTTAATCGTTTGGCGTCGGTCAACGGCCGTAGCGGCCAAGTTTGACCAGGCGAGAGGTCCTCAGTACCCTCATACAGTCGCCCGAATGTTGGCGATGCGGCTGCGAACCGGGCATCGTCCGGAGACCGCGCCGGCTACCAGCGAGACAATGAGTCCGCCACGGCTCATCAGGATTCATTTTCCGGCCCCGTCGGATCCAGGTGGGGGAGTGGGCGGATTGCGATGCCAGATGCATTGAGGAGACAGTCGTGGCCAAGAGCAAGCGGACCTTCCAGCCGAACAACCGGCGCCGAGCCCGTGTACATGGCTTCCGGCTGCGGATGCGCACCCGCGCGGGGCGCGCCATCGTGTCGAGCAGGCGTCGTAAGGGACGGCGGTCGTTGACAGCGTGATCTGATTACGGGATTCGAAGCTGTGCTTCCCGCGCGGAACCGCATGACGCGCTCGACCGAATTTGACGCGGCCGCCAAGCAAGGAAAGCGAGTTGTGCAGCCGGATATCGTTCTTCACGCCCGGTGGGAAACTGGTGTGGACAACCGGGTCAGCGCCGCAACCGGTCCGCAAGTGGGATTCATCGTCGCCAAGTCAGTAGGTTCTGCCGTGCAACGCCATCGGGTAGTGCGGCGGCTGCGACACGTCGTGCGCGGTCTGCTCAGCGATCTCGACTCATCCGAACGGCTGGTGATCCGCGCACTGCCAAGCAGTCGACAGGCCCCGTCGGTGAGACTGGAGATGCAAGTACGGAACGGCTTGCGGCACGTGCACGAATCGATGGGATCAAAGTGGTGATGTCAAGGCGGGGAAACGTCGTTAACGACGCGAGTCGAGCTGCGGCCCGCGGATTGATTTTTCTCATCCAGCTGTACCGGCACATGGTCTCACCGCTGCGCTTGCCGACGTGCCGTTTCATGCCAACCTGCAGCCAGTACGCCGTTGAGGCCCTCACCGAGTACGGACTGATCCGGGGCAGTTGGCTGGCTGCGATCAGGCTCGCCAAGTGCGGACCGTGGCATCAGGGAGGATGGGACCCGATACCCGAATGCCGGGTAGTGCCGGCCGATGTTGGAGGCACGAAGCGAGGGGAGAGTGCTTCCGTTGTTTGATCCGTTCAGCCTCGACTACTTCTACTATCCGGTGTCGGCGATCATGTGGCTGTGGTACAAGGCGTTCGCCTTCTTCCTGGGCCCGACGAGCTTCTTCGCCTGGACGTTGTCAGTGATGTTCCTCGTGTTTACGCTGCGGGCGATTCTGTACAAGCCGTTCGTCCGCCAGATCCGCACCACCCGGCAAATGCAGGAATTGCAGCCACAGATCAAGGCGCTGCAGAAAAAGTACGGCAAGGACCGTCAGCGGATGGCACTGGAGATGCAGAAGCTGCAGCGCGAGCACGGTTTCAACCCGATTCTCGGCTGCCTGCCGATGCTGGCGCAGATACCGGTGTTTCTCGGGTTGTATCACGTGCTGCGATGTTTCAACCGGACTTCCACTGGCATCGGGCAGTTGGGACTGTCGCCCGAGCGAAATCGGCAACTGGGTAACTACGTCTTCAGCGCCACAGACGTCGGCCACTTCCTGGACGCGAACTTCTTTGGTGCGCCGCTGGGGGCAACGATGATGCAGCGGGGAGCCACCCTCGCCGCCTTCACTCACTTCAGCCGGACGGCAGTGATCGCGGTGGGAGTGCCGGTGATGTTCATGGCCGGCATAGCCACCTACTTCAACAGCCGGGCATCGGTGGCACGGCAGAGCCCAGAGGCAGCGGCCAACCCGCAGACCGCGATGATGAACAAGCTTGCGCTATATGTTTTTCCGTTCGGAGTTGTGGTCGGCGGACCGTTCCTGCCGCTGGCGATCATTTTCTACTGGTTCTCGAACAACATCTGGACCTTCGGTCAGCAGCACTACGTCTTCGGGATGATCGAGAAAGAAGAAGAGGCTAAAAAACAGGAAGCGATCCAGCGGCGGGCAGCGAACGCGCCGCCGCCCGGAGTCAAGCCTAAGCGCGCTATAAAGTCGCCACCGACAAGTGGGGATAGCGCTGCGGTGGCCACCGCCGGCGGCCAGCAGCTCGGGCCCTCGAACGCAGTCCCCGATGGTCAAGAATCGGAAGGGAAATCGTCGAAGGCTCAAGCAGGTAAGCCGAGCCAGACCCTGGGGAACAGCAATTCGGGCAGCCGCGCGCCGCGACCTGGCGTGAAACCCAAGAAACGTAAACGCTGATCCGCCCGCGACAAAACGGCCTGACATGGGGCACTACCCGCGGAGTGCAGACCCATCCGGACAAGAAACGGGCCAATCCGGCGGCGCTACAGCAACCCCTGAAAGACGGGATGAGGAGGGACGGGCATGACAGACACCGACACCACTGACCGCGACGGAGACCCACAACCGGGGCCGGGTGTGGGAGAGGACGCCGCTGATACGACGGAGGCGGACGACCTAGAGGAGCGGTTGGTTGCCGAGGGGGAGATTGCCGGGGACTACCTGGAAGAACTGCTGGACTTACTCGATTTCGATGGTGATATCGATCTGGACGTCGAGGGCAACCGCGCGGTGGTGAGCATCGACGGCGGCGACGACTTGAACAAGTTGGTAGGCCGCAAGGGCGAGATCTTAGACGCACTACAGGAGTTGACCCGTCTGGCGGTGCATCAAAAGACCGGAGTGCGAAGCCGACTGATGCTCGACATCGCGAGTTGGCGCCGTCGGCGCAGAGAGGAGTTGGCCGCGCTGGGCGACAAGGTCGCGCGACGCGTACTGGAGACCGGTGAGCGTGAAGAGCTCGCCCCGATGACACCTTTCGAGCGCAAGATCGTGCACGACGCCGTGGCGATTGTGCACGGCGTGCGTAGCGAAAGCGAGGGCGTGGAGCCGTCACGCCGAGTCGTCGTCTTGCTGGACTAGACGAGTTACACACATGTAGTTAGGGGGGCCGCGCCGAGGACCGAGACCGGAGGGAATGTTTCACGTGAAACATGTCGGCCCAGCCGCCGCCGCTCCGGACGCCGCCGCCAAGGTATTCGGGCCGCGGCTCGAGTTGGCGCAGAGCTATGCCGAACTCCTGGCCGGCGACGGGGTGGAGCGGGGGCTGCTCGGCCCACGGGAAGTCGGCCGCCTCTGGGACCGCCATCTGCTGAACAGTGCCGTGATCGCAGAGCTGCTCGGCGCAGGCGAACGCATCGTCGACCTGGGCAGCGGTGCCGGGCTGCCGGGTTTGCCATTGGCTATCGCACGGCCCGACCTCCGAGTGGTTCTCGTAGAGCCGCTATTGCGACGCAGCAGCTTTCTCGAAGAGGTCGTGGCAGCACTCCAGTTGCGCGTCGAGGTGATCCGAGGACGGGCAGAGGACCCGGCGACGCGGAGACGAATCGGTGACGCCGACGCAGTGGTGTCACGGGCCGTCGCGTCGTTGGACAAGCTCACGAAGTGGAGCTTGCCGCTGCTGCGTCCCGGAGGACGGATGCTGGCGATTAAGGGGGAGCGCGCGATCGAGGAAGTCAACGACTACCGGCGTGTGATGCGCGCTTTAGGTGCTGCGGATGTCAGGGTGGTGACATGTGGCGCCAGCTTTTTAGATCGACCCGCAACGGTAGTAATGGCAAGGCGCGGG
>JAFAQO010000558.1 GCA_019246375.1 Mycobacterium sp.
GCAGCCACGCCCAGCGCCAACACGACGCCCTCAACGCCCTGGTCCGCGGCCAGCTCGGCGACCCGAAACTTGGTGTGCATAACGGACTACCGGTCACCGTCATCGTGTCCACCACCCTGCACGAGCTCACCGCGGCCACCGGCCACGCCGTCACCGCAGGCGGCACCCTCCTGCCCATCCGCGACGTCATCCGCATGGCCAGCCACGCCTACCACTACCTGGCCGTCTTCGACGAACATCAGACCCGCCCCCTCTACCTGGGCCGCTCGCGGCGCATCGCCTCACCCGATCAACGCGTCGTGCTCTACGCCAAAGACCGCGGCTGCACTCACCCCGGCTGCGACGTCCCCGGCTACTGGACCCAAGTCCACCACATCGACGACTGGGCCCGCGGCGGCCAAACCAACATCGACAAACTCACCCTGGCCTGCAAACCCGACCATAACCTCGCCGACAAAGGCTGGAAAACCATCAAACTCACCAACGGCGATACCCAATGGATCCCACCTCCACCCCTCGATCACGGCCAACCCAGGACCAACAACTACCACCACCCCGAAAAGTTTTTCACCGACGATGACGACGAGTAGTTGCGGGTGGGTCCGCCATATCAGCCCGTGCAGGAATGGGAGAACAGCAGCACAGGCCAAGAGACGATCGACGCCATCAGGGTCACCAATGCGTCGCGCCCTTGGTCGACTTGCGCTTGGCGCAGTCCCTCGCCGTACACACTCGCCACGACCGCGCCGATGATCAGATACGGGATTGCGGACAGCAGGGCAATCTCGACCAGCGCCCCGATGGTGATCGGGTAGTTCAGCACCCGACGCAACATCACGAGCAGGATCGGCGTGTGCCCGAAATCTCCGGTACCCGGGTGCTCCGGTGAGCCGTGCGTCGCCATCGACAACTCCTAGAAGCTCAGTTCACGCAGGCGCCCAAAAACCACAGCGCCGGCCACAGCACAATTGAGCCGATCAGCGACACCGCCAGGTGAGCACCCTGCAGCTGATCGAAGTGGGCGGCGTGGGTGCTGGTCCAGACGATGCCGAGCGCGAGGTACGGAACACTCAACAGCACGGCGATGCAGACGAGTTCGACGATGGTGAGCTCAAAGCTCAGCACCCGATCAAGCAGGCTGAGCATAACCTTCTTCCTTTGCAATGGAGGCGAACCTGATTGTTGACGCTCATTCTGACGGTCGAACGCAGTCAGATCGGCGCGGCGCCCCGCAGATGTTCGAAGATCAGCGACGTTTGGGTGCCTGCTACGTCGGCGTCGGCGTTGAGATTCTCAACCACGAACGAGCGCAAATCTTCGGTGTCCCGGGCCGCGACATGGAGGATGAAATCGTCAGCGCCGGCCAGAAAGTAGACATCCATCACCTGACGCTTGCGACGGATCTGTTGGATGAAACTGCGGATCTTGCCGCGGGCGTTGGACTGCAGACTGACCGAGATCATCGCCTGCAACGGCAATCCGACGGCGATAAGGTCGACGTCCGCGTAGAACCCCCGGATGACGCCCAGGTCGACCAACCGTCGCACTCGCGCGTGACAGGTCGACGCGGCGATGCCCAGCTTTTCGGCCAGCGCACTGTTGGTGATGCGCGCGTCGGCGTGCAGCAGGCTGAGGATCTTGCGATCCAGGTCGTCAAGATCAGCCGGCCGAATATTCTTCGGCAGGCCATCCGGGCCAGCCGACTGTCCTGCAGGTTCTCCAGGCATAGAGCGACTCTAAAGAATTCTCGTCATGAACGTTGTTGGCTCACCGAACGTTCTTCACAATTGAAGAAGATCAACTTCTCGCCAGCCGACGCAAGGAGCGAGTATGCGTGTCGGTATTCCGACCGAGACCAAGAACAATGAGTTCCGGGTAGCCATTACCCCGGCCGGAGTTGCCGAGCTGACGCGGGGTGGCCATGACGTGCTCGTCCAGGCCGGTGCCGGCGAGGGCTCAGCGATCACCGACAGCGATTTCAAGGCAGCAGGCGCTCAGCTGATTACCACCGCCGAGCAGGTGTGGGCCGAGGCTGATCTTCTGCTCAAGGTCAAGGAACCCACGCCAGCCGAGTACTCCCACATGCGGCGGGACCAAACCCTGTTCACCTACCTACACCTGGCTGCCTCACGGTCCTGCACCGAAGCCCTGTTGGCGTGCGGCACTACATCTATCGCCTACGAGACCGTCCAGACCGCCGACGGACGTCTGCCGCTGCTCGCCCCGATGAGCGAAATCGCGGGCCGGCTCTCCGCTCAGGTCGGCGCCTATCACTTGATGCGGACCCGCGGCGGCCGCGGGGTGCTAATGGGCGGCGTGCCCGGTGTCGACCCGGCCGATGTCGTGGTAATCGGCGGCGGCACCGCCGGATACAACGCCACCCGAGTCGCTCACGGCATGGGCGCGGCCGTCACGGTTTTCGACCTCGACATCAACAAGTTACGACAGCTCGACGCCGAGTTCGGTGGTCGGGTGCGCACGCGATACTCCTCTGCCTACGAACTCGAAGAGGTCGTCAAGCGGGCTGACCTGGTGATCGGCGCGGTCCTGGTGCCTGGCGCAAAGGCACCCACACTTGTGCCGAATTCGCTTGTGGCCCAAATGAAGCCAGGTGCGGTACTGGTGGACATCGCCATCGATCAAGGCGGCTGCTTCGAAGACTCGCGACCGACCACCCACGATGTCCCGACCTTCGCGGTGCACGACACGGTGTTCTACTGTGTGACGAATATGCCGAGCTCAGTGCCGAAGACGTCGACATTCGCGTTGACCAACGCGACGATGCCCTACGTGCTCAAGCTTGCCGACCACGGCTGGAAGGCCGCGTGCCGAATGGATACGGCACTGGTCAAAGGGCTCTCGACGCATGAC
>JAFAQO010000579.1 GCA_019246375.1 Mycobacterium sp.
TCAAAAAGGTCGAGTAGATGGCGACGACCGGGTGCAGGCCACCCATCGCCAGGCCCGCGGCCGATGTCAGCGCGTGCTGCTCGGCGATGCCGACGTCGAACAGCCGGTCGGGGAACCGCTCGCCGAACTTCGACAGGCCCGTCGGGCCGGGCATCGCGGCGGTGATCGCGACGACGTCGCGGCGCTTGGCGCCGTAGCTGATGAGCGCGTCGGAGAAGGTCGCCGTCCAGCCCGGCCCGGGCACCGTGGTCGCCAACCCGGTCGCGGGGTCGATCACACCGCAGGAATGCATCTGTTCGGCCTCGTCGTCTTCGGCCGGGGCGTAGCCCATCCCCTTGCGGGTGGCGACGTGCACGATTACCGGGCCGCCGAAGCCGCGGGCGCTGCGCAGTGCGGACTCCACGGCGTGCTCGTCGTGACCGTCGACGGGTCCCACGTACTTCAGCCCGAGGTCGGTGAACAGCAGCTGGGGCGACAACGCGTCCTTGATGCCGGCTTTGACGCTGTGCATGACTCGATAGCACAGTTCACCGATGACCGGCATGCCGCGGACGGCGATGCTGCCCTTCTCCTGCAGGCGCTCATAGCTCGGCTGCAGCCGCAGCGCCGCCAAGTGGTCGGCGAAACCTCCGATTGTGGGCGCGTAGCTGCGGCCGTTGTCGTTGACCACGATGATGACCGGCCGGTAGGCCGCGGCAATGTTGTTCAGCGCCTCCCAGCACATTCCGCCGGTGAGCGCGCCGTCGCCGACCACCGCCACCACGTGCCGGTTGCGGTGCCCGGTCAACTCGAACGCCTTGGCCAGCCCGTCAGCATACGAGAGCGCCGCGCTGGCGTGACTGGACTCGACCCAGTCATGGTCGCTTTCGGCGCGGCTGGGATAACCGGAGAGCCCACCCTTTTTGCGCAACGTCTCGAAGTCGTGGCTGCGTCCGGTCAACATCTTGTGCACGTACGCCTGATGGCCGGTGTCGAAGATGATCGGATCGTGCGGCGAGTCGAACACTCGATGCAGGGCCAGCGTTAACTCGACGACGCCGAGATTGGGGCCCAAATGCCCGCCTGTGGCGGCGACCTTGTGGATCAGAAACTGGCGGATCTCGTGAGCCAGATCGCGCAGGTCCGCCTGCGAAAGGTGCTGCAGATCAGCGGGCCCGCGGATCCGTTCAAGCATCCCGTCAGTGTACGCAGGACCGGGAGCACAGGCCGCCAAGAAGCGCCGTTTCGGTCACCGGGGGCGGGTCAACAGCGCCACGCCTTCCACGTGGTGGGTGAGCGGGAACGCGTCGAACACCCGGAGCTTTTCGACGACATAGCCGTGGCTGCGGTAGAGGCCGATGTCGCGGGCGAAAGACGCGGCCTCACAGCCGATGTGCACCAACCGGGGAACCTCTGCGGCAGCTAGCAGGTCGATGACATCGCGTCCAGCGCCTGAGCGCGGCGGATCCAGCACCGCCACATCGGCGCCTGCTTCCTGCACCGTCAGCGCCCGGCGCACCGAATCGGTGACCACGCGAACCTGGGGCAGATCGGCCAGCGCTGCCCGCGCGGCCCGCGACGCCGCCCGGGAGGTGTCGACGGTCACCACCCGGCCGGACTCCCCCACCGCTTCCCCCAGCACCCCTGCGAACACCCCGGCACCGCCGTAGAGATCCCAAGCGGTCATACCGGCTGCGGGCTGCGCCCAGGCCCCGACCAGGCTGCTGTAAACCCGGGCGGCGTCGCGATGGGCCTGCCAGAACGCCGTCACCGGTATCCGCCAGCTGCGCCCGCTCACCCGCTGCACCGCCGCAGCGTTGCCCTCGACCACCTCGGTGGTGGTTCGTTTGCCCTGCCGTGTGGTTTGCACCACATGCCGCTCGCCGTCGTCGTCGAGGGCCACGAGCAGCTGGGCGCCCGGCGCCCAGTGGGCTGAACCCAGGCTGTCAAGCATTCCGCCGGCCAGCTGCCCGCAGCGCAGGTCACTGACCAGCTCGTCGCTGTGGTAGCGGTGAAAACCGGCACGGCCGTCGGCGCCAACCGCAAGCCGGACACGGGTACGCCAACCCGTCGGGCCTGCCGTCGAAAGCGGTTCGGCATCGCCGTGCCATTGGTGACCGCCGAGTCGCTCCAGCTGATTGGCGACGACGTCCGCTTTGAGCCTGCACGCTGCAGCCGGGTCGGCAAACGCGAGGTCGCAACAGCCAGCACCGCCGACACCGGCGATCGGGCACAGCGACGCGATCCGGTCGGCCGACGGCTCGATCACCTCAATCGCTTCGGCGTGCCAGTAGGAACCCCGGTCGGCTGTGAGCCGCACGCGCACCCGCTCGCCCGGCAATGCGTAGCGGACGAACACCACCCGGCCTTCGTGGCGGGCCACGCAGCTGCCGCCGTTCGCCGGAGCGCCGACGGTCAGCTTCAGCCCCGCGGGCATCGGATCAGTCAACGTCAATCTAGGAAACCCCGACGAGTGTCTCCCGGAGCGACATGCGGCTGCAGTGTCTTGAGCCGCTCTGACGAGTTCAGCTGCCACGGCACCGAAGTCACCATGACGCCCGGCATGAACAGCAGCCGAGTCTTGAGCCGCAAAGCACTTTGGTTGTGCAGCAGCTGTTCCCACCAGTGGCCGACCACATACTCGGGAATGAACACCGTCACTACGGTTCGTGGTGACTCTTTGCTGACTCGCCTGACGTAATCCAAGACCGGCCGAGTGACTTCGCGATACGGCGAAGCGATGACCTTGAGCGCCACACTGATATCGCTTTCTTGCCACTTACGCACCAGCACACGGGTTTCCGCGTCGTCGACGCTGACCGTGACGGCCTCCACGATGTCCGGGCGGGTCGCTCGCGCGTAGGCCAGCGCGCGCAGCGTGGGCAGATGCAACTTTGATACCAGCACCACCGCGTGGTTGCGGCTGGGCAAGACCTGGTTGTCTTCGGCGGCCTGGTCTTCCAGTTCTCGACCAACCGTGTCGTAGTGCTTGCGGATCAGCTTCATCATGACGAACAGCGAAGTCATGGCCACTACCGCAATCCACGCCCCGGCCACGAATTTTGTCACCAGCACGACCAGTAGTACGGTGCCAGTGGCCAGGAAACCGATGGTGTTGACCACGCGCGAGCGCATCATTTTGCGTCGCATCGGCAGACCAGTTTCTGTGCGCAGCAACCTGGTCCAGTGCCGGACCATGCCGATCTGGCTGAACGTGAACGAGATGAACACGCCGACGATGTACAGCTGAAT
>JAFAQO010000583.1 GCA_019246375.1 Mycobacterium sp.
AAGAACGGTGGTGCAATAAGCGTCCGGGATGAGCGCCGCCGCCGAGTCGAGTTGTTCGAGCAACCTGGAGGGTTCCGCGCCGGTCAGCAGCAGTGCGCGCGCGGAACTGCGCAGCTGACCCATCACCGCGGCGGCGGACAGCCCACGACCCACGCAGTCTCCGACGATGATCCCGATCTGGTGGTCGCCGACCGGCAGCACGTCATACCAGTCGCCCCCAATCTCCAACGGTAAGACGGCTGGCTCATAGCGAACGGCGAAACCTGTCGGCGGTTCCATCGGCGTGAGCATTGCGCGCTGCAGCGTCAGAGAGGTCTCGCGCGCGATCTCGAACTGACGGACGTGCTGCATCGCCAAACTGAGGTGGCCGACGAGCACTGTGACCAGAAGCCGATCCTCCGCACTGATCCAGCGAGGTACGCGAAGTTCCAACCACAACGCGACGTCTCCACCGCCAGAAAGCACGGCGACGATTCCGCGCGACTTGCCCGGTGCGTCGGGCCACTCGATCGGCTGCACGGTAAGTGGCAGCTGGTGACGCGCCTCCTGAAAAGTGTGACGCAGCAACGGATCAAGGTCACGCCAGGTGGACGCGGCGGGCTCGCCGGCCACCTGGATGGCCGGCTCTCCGCCACTTGCCGGCCACATCGCAGCCACCACCCGCTGCACGTCGATCGCCAATCGGCATTCGTCGAGGGTGATCGAGAGCACCTCGGCCCCGCTTCTGGCGACACCCACGGCCGTGGCCAGGCGCAGCACCGCGCTTTCCCGCGCCGCAAAAGCCCGCTCTGCGGTGATGTCGCGAACTGTTCCGACATACACGCCTCGATCAACGCCGATTTCGGTGACTGCATTGATGCTTACCGCCACCCACGCAAGGTGGCCGTCGAGAGCCCGGATCGGCGTCTCGTACTGGGTACGGGCGTCGTGCAGCAGTCGGGTCGTTTGCTGATCCGCCGCATTCTGGTCGACAATCCAGGGGTGTGGCCACCGGTACGGTAATCCCTCGGCGCCGTATCCGGTGAGCTCGGCGAAGGCATCATTGACCTCGATGACTGCACCGGTGTGATCGGCAACGAAGAAGCCTTCCTGCAGGGAGTTCACTAAAGCGCGGCGGAACTCGTCGCGGTCGGCGAGATCCTCGGCGCGAGCCCGTTGTTCCTCGTAACGCCTTGTGCCGTCGAGGAATCCACGTGTCGCGACATCGAGTGCGGCCAGCGTTTGCAGCAGGAACTCCAGTGCCGCTGAGCCGTTGACACCAGACCTGAGTTCCTCGACCATCCGGAAGTGGTTCTCGATGATCTCGAGCATGCTGATTTGTTCCCGCAAAGCGCGCCGACCGAGTTCATGGCCGACGGCGAGACTGTCCTCGTTGCGCTCCTTCAGGTAGGTATGCAGCGCGGAAGCGTAACGGACATGAAAATCGCCGGCGTAATTCATGTCGACGAGCCTCGGTGACGCGCGGCAAGCACCAGCGCGTCGTCAGTCTCCTTGCGGTAGCGACGCAGGATCTGCTCGGCGATCACCGTGGCGGATGCGGCGAAATCGATGCGTTCCAAATGGTTTTCGGCAATACCATCGCTTGCAATGACGAGCAGATCGCCAGGGCGTATCGAAATCGCTTGTGCGCGCACCGTATCAGGTATCCGGTATCCGACGATACCGCTGGCAAGCCGGGCCGAAGAGCGAACTTCGATGCCGCTGGGGGCTTTGGCGACGAGGTTGGCGGTAACGTTTCCGATTCCAGTCCAACTCAGTGTGTCAGCGTCGAAGTCGATCCGCGCCAAGGTCACCGCGGCGCCCCTGGTGCCGGCCAGCTTACTGTGGCAGAGCTGGATCAATGCCTCGAGCGGCTTAGCCGGGTCACGGCGGAGCACCTCCACGCCACACAGTGCCGCCCGTGCAGCTTCATTGCCGTGGCCGAGTCCGTCCAGTACACCGAAGAGGGCAGCGCCCCGACCCGCGTCGACTGCGACTGGTTGATCGCCGCACGCCTCGCCACTCGATAGCGGACGACCCGCTGCGGCCCACTCGATCGGTCCGAGCCAACCGTGCTCATCCATTGGGCGGAACCCATTTCCACATCTCGACTATCGTCCCTTGGCCGGGTGCCGATTCGACGATGAGCCGGTCCATCAGGCGGCGGGCGCCGGGCAGCCCGAGCCCGAGCCCGCGACCGGTGGAATAACCGTCCTCGAGAGCCCTTTCGATGTTAGCGATGCCTGGACCGTTGTCTTCCGCGCGTACCACCAACGCTTTCCGACCGTCGCGGTCTTGGAGCGTAATTCGAATCGCTCCCCGACCGGCATAACTGGTGATGTTGCGCGCGATTTCCGAGATCGCCGTGGCGATCATCGTGACATCGGTTAAGGAGAAGCCGAGATCACGGGCTAATTCGTGCCCGGCATGGCGTGCGGCGACGATGTCGTCGGGGTTGACCACGTCGACGACGATGTCATCCTCCACCGTCGCGTCCGATCGTCGAACTCCGCAGCGCCAGTTGCCGATTCAGTAGGGCAAGGCCCTCTTCTAAATCCAGCGCCGTGTTCATGTCGTCGAACGCCAGTCCCAGTTGGACCATCGCGAAGGCGACCTCTGGCTGCAGGCCCACGATTACGGTGTCCGCGCCGCGCAGCCGCGTCATATGCGTAATCGTCCGTATCGATCGCGCAGCAAACGAATCCATTACGTCAATCGCCGTGACGTCGACGATGATCCCTTGCGCGCGGAACCGGCTCACACGTTCCATGAGATCTTGCCGAAGCCGTTCGGTGTCGGAGTCACTCAGCGCGGCCTGCACCGTGGCAATGAGAATTGAGCCCTGTTTAAGGATCGGTACTGGCATTTAAGGCTCGCGGTCGCTGTCCTAACTCGCTGATTCGCCCGTGCGGGTGACTTCGTAACCCAGCAGGCGTTCCGCCTCCTCGATTCCGCCCTGCAGGTCCCCCACGGCGTTCATCTTCGACAGGTCCAGCCCGATCGTCACCAGTGTCAGTGCGATCTCCGAGGACAGACCGGTGATGATCACGCTCGCGCCCATCAACCCCGATGCGTCGACCGTCTGCACCAGGTGGTTGGCCACCGTGGAATCGATGGTGGGCACACCCGTTATGTCGATGACGACCACTTTCGCGCGGTTGGCCCGGATAGCCCGCAGCAGTTGTTCGGTGACTTGGCGGGCGCGCTGACTGTCCAGGACGCCGATGATCGGCAGGATCAGCAACTGCTCGCGCACCTGCAGCACCGGCGTGGACAGCTCGCGGATCGCCTCCTGCTGCTGGCGGATGATGCGCTCGCGTTCCTGGACGAAGCTCACGGCAACCGTGTTGGCAATCCGGTTGGCCGCCGGCTCGTAAGCATCGAGTACCCGGTTGAGCATTTCGAAGTCGGTCTGGTACTTCTCGAACAGCGAGCGCGCCAAGACGTCGCGCAACAGCAGCACGATCCCGACGACCTCGTCAGTCTCGACGCCCCGCGGGATGATGCGTTCAGACAGGTCACGCGCGTAGTCCTGCAGCGCCTCGACGCTCCCGGTCTCGAGCACCTCGACATAGTTGTCGTAGACGGCGGTCGCCTCGGAGAACAGCTCTTCAGGCGTCATCGCGGTCAGCAATTCCGCTTCGGTGATCCGGCGCGCCCACTCCTCGCGCAAGGCGGTCCGATTCTGCCGCAGATGCTGAACCAGTTGCGGCAGCAAACCCTCGCTGGAAATGCTCGGGACCTGCGTGACGGCGCTGGTGGCCGTCAATTCTGTCGACAAATTGGACATCTGACCTCCCAGATCGCGCCCGCGCCCCCACAGAGCGCGCCCACCTTGCGCCAACACTAGCTCGACCGTCGACGCAGAAGACATTGAAGTATCATTCTCACATCTTGCAACGGCGGGTTAGGCTCGGAGTGCGCCCGCCGGGACCGATAGGGCGCCAGACATAAGGACGGTCGTTGTCACCTGCGGATCCAATCACTACTTCAGTGGCTCACCGCAATGGCGTCGCGGTTGTCACTGTCGGTGGCGAAATCGACCTGAGCACCGCCCCGGCCTTTGAAGCGGCAATAGCTACCGCCCTGGAAGATGCCCCGACAGTGCTTGTGGTTGAGTTGTCGGCGGTGCAGTTCATGGCCTCGGTGGGCCTCCGGATTCTGGCTGCGGCTCGCGAGCAACTGGCCGAATCGGTGCAGTTCGCGGTCGTGGCAAACAATCCGGCAACGCGGAGGCCGCTGCAGTTGACTGGCCTCGACAAGATGTTTTCGCTGTACCGAACGCTTGGCGATGCGCTGACGGCGGTCGGCACTAACGTCGACTAAGAGTCGACCTGAACGGTCAGCCGCAGCGCAGCCGCCGCGGTGAAGTTCACGACCTCCGGAGCACCTGTCGGGCGATGGCGTGAGGTCCGAAGTTGAGGCACGTTATGGCACGGAAGCACCGTCCATGAGCATCAATGCCTGTTCGAACAGCCGCAGAGTGGCCGCATGGAGTTGATCGCCGACTTCCTTTGGCGCCTTGCCAGCGCAAGCCCGGGCCAGCGTGCCTTCGATCACGATGCCGAGCTTGAAGCACGCCAGCACGGTGTACCAGGTGATATGCGACAGGTCGCGGGAGGTGTTGCGGGCATACCGTTCCAGCAGATCGTCGGCGCTTGCCAATCCGCCCATCTCGGCGAGCGTGTGGCCGAAAACGCTGGACCCGTCGGATTGCTGCCAAGTGGCCAGCAACCAACCCAGGTCCAGCAACGGGTCACCGATCGTGCACATCTCCCAATCGACGATGGCGACCACCTCGGGCCCGGTGCGAGAGAACATCACATTGGCGGCGTGGTAGTCGCCGTGCATGATGCCCGGTTTCCACTCGGATGGCCGACCATCTTCGAGCCATTTGGCGACCTCGTGCACCCCCGGGATGTCGGGCCCGGGATAGTTTTCGAACGCTCGGTACGATTCCAGTTCCGAAAGCCAGCGGGGCACTTGGCGTTGCAAGAAGCCCTCCGGCTTGCCGAAATCCGCGAGACCTACCGCGACATGGTCGACGGCGCCCAACTTCGCCAGGGCGTCGGCCATAGAGAGCCCCATTCCGAACCGCACGCTCGGATCGCTTGCATGCAGCGGCGGCAGTTCTTCGCCGGCATTGAATCCGTCGACCGGTTCCATCAGGTAGAAGACGGCGTCGCCGAGCACGCTGGGGTCGTCGCAGGTGGCGATCAGCCGCGGATGCGGCACATCGGTGCCGGCCAGTGCGGCCAGTACCCGGGTCTCGCGCAGGATTACCACATTGCTGCGCGGACGTAGGTGCAGCGGCCCGCGCCGCAGGACATACTGCCGACCGGATCTGGTGAACAGCAGCATGATGTTTTGTGTTCCGCCGCTGATCTCGCAGACGTCGTCCAAGGGGCCCGCACCCAAACCCCGCCTGGACATCCAATCCGCTACCGGTTTCAAGTCCACCTGCCAAAACCTACTCTGTGCGCCGGGTGCCACCGCCGATGCAGGGCCTCAACCTGCGGGCGGGGCCCGTCACAGGCGGAACGAGTACTGTGCGGAACTGGCTTTTCAACCTGGGAGGAAATGGCAATGCCTCGAACAGACGACGACTCCTGGGACATCACGCAAAGCGTGGGCTCGACGGCGTTGGGCGTCGCTGCCGCTCGTGCCGCGGAGACCGACAGCGAAAACCCTCTCATCAACGATCCCTTCGCGCACGTGTTCGTCGAGGCTGCGGGCAAGGGCCTGTGGAGCGTTATGGCAAGCCCTGCGCTGTCAGCCGAACTGGCCGAAGTCGACCCGGATTTGCGAGCGAGGATGCGGGTGATGATCGACTTCATGGCCGTGCGCACAGTGTTTTTCGACGAGTTCTTCCTCAACGCCGCCAACACCGGGGTTCGGCAAATAGTGATACTGGCTGCTGGGTTGGACTCGCGTGCATGGCGGCTACCCTGGCCGGACGACACCACCGTTTATGAGCTGGATCAGCCGAAAGTTCTGGAATTCAAGTCCAGGACATTGGAGCAGCGGGGTGCGCACCCGACGTCAAAGCTGGTAAACGTCCCGATTGATCTGCGCCAGGACTGGCCAACGGCACTGCGCGAGGCCGGTTTTGACGCATCTCGACCAACCGCCTGGTCAGCCGAGGGACTGCTGCGCTATCTGCCGGCATCCGGGCAGGACCTTTTGATTGAGCGGATCCATGAGCTGAGCTCCGTAGGGAGTTGGTTCGCTGCCAACGCCCCCGGGCAAGGCTTCCTCGACCCTGACCACCTGACGCGCCAGCGTGAGCAGACGACGCGCCTACGGGCTGCGGCGGCCAGTCTCCTCAAAACCGAAGTACCAGACCTCGAAGAGCTCTGGTACGCAGAAGAGCGCGCCGACATCACCGAATGGCTGCGCCAACACAGCTGGGACGCGTCGGCGGTGACCCTCGCAGAGATGCTGGATCGTTATGGTCGCAGCATCCCTGACGAGGACGTAATGGCGCCAACCGTTTTCATATCGGCGCAGCGGTCAACGGACTGAACGGCGTTCTCTGTCATCGCGGGCTGCCCACTTGAACCAGATGGGCGCCTTATCAATTGCGACATGTCGGCGATGTGTCGACCACCGTGTATTCAATTCGATTCGGATGGCGCACAAGCGTTTTTGAAATTCCCGCGACTCAAGCATCGGGGGCGGCCCGAATTACGTTTCGTTTCGATACATCGGAGGGCGGGTAGGCAGGTCCTTAGCCTTCCCACCCGGCTGAAGCGACGGTACTCGGGAAGGACGAACGGAGGAGGTAAGACGTGGAGCTGGCAGCATTAGCCCGGCGCGATGAGGACATTATGTTGCAACTAGAACCGTCTGAGCCGCAGACGCCGGAACCTGGCACGCCAGCAGAGCCGCCGGAGCGGCTAATACCGGCCGAGCCGCCAGAGCGGCTCACACCGGCCGAGGAGCCAGAGCGGTTAACTCCGCAGGAGCCGCCAGGTTAAGCCACGCCGACATCGGCCGACAACAGTTCCGTGAAGCAATAGCTTCGGTTTAAACACATGTCGATTAATCATGTTTGGGAATTTTTCCGGCCGGGTAAACTGTCGCACACAACGCGCAGACACTGCGGAGGTAACAATGCGATACAGCGGAGTTATCGGCGTGCTTGTGCTGGTATGGCTGCTCATCGGAGTGTTCGCGGCCTACCAGCGCCACTACTTCCAGAGCGGAGAAACCACCTGCAACCGAGCGGCAACTGTTGCTCTAACGGTGATTGCGGGGCCCTTGAACTACGCCGGTGTCAACCCACAAGCCAACTGTCCTAAGCCGAGTTCGATGCCGGCAGTCGACATCGGACCAGTCCTTGAAATGGAGTCGCAATGATTGGCCTCGGTATCATTCTGATCATCCTCGGTTTGGTGTTCAAAACTGTCTCCGTATTGCTTTATATCGGCGTCGCTTTGCTGGTCATCGGTGCGGTGTTCTGGATCTTGGGCAGCGTTGGTCGGCCTGTCGCTGGCCGGCGTCACTGGTACTGACACCGGCGTACAGTGCGGCCAACGTGTTCAGAGCACACGAGCTACGGCAACGCACTGACCGCGGTCGTCCGGTCAGTGCAAACATCTGGCGACGGCGACAATTCGAAAGCCGATTTGCCGCCGGTCAATTCCATGCATTCAGTCGACGTCAACCACCTCACCAAAATATCGAAATGGAGTCGTCATGATCATCCTCGGCATCATCTTGCTTGTGGTGGGCTTCTTGGTGAAGATTCCCATTCTGACAACGATCGGCATAATTCTGCTGGTCATCGGTGCAATTCTATGGATTCTTGGCGCGGTCGGCCGCCCCGTCGCCGGCAGGCGCTATTGGTTCTAGCCGATTAGACGTCCTGGCAGAAGCACTGCAAGCCACTCGGTCTCTTGCGGCGCTGAGTGATGGTCTCACAGCGCGCGCATAGGAATGGCACAGCTTCGACTCATCCGCTTCCGGATACTTGGAAGCTGTGACCCAACCAAATGCGTCGGTTGAACGTGTCGTAATGCGCCGTGCGGACGGCGACCCGATCAATGTGCTCGTGGTCGACGACGAAGCCGTTCTGGCCGAAATGGTATCCATGGCGCTGCGCTATGAAGGCTGGAACATCGCCACCGCGGCTGACGGGGCATCAGCGCTGGCGGCTGCCCGCACGCAGCGACCCGACGTCGTGGTCTTGGACGTGATGCTGCCCGATATGAGCGGGCTCGAAGTGTTGCACAAACTGCGTGAACAGAATCCACAGTTGCCGGTGCTGTTGCTCACAGCGAAGGACGCAGTCGAAGACCGCATCGCCGGCCTGACCGCCGGCGGCGACGACTACGTGACCAAACCGTTCAGCATCGAAGAGGTGGTCTTGCGGCTGCGTGCGCTGCTGCGACGCACCGGGGTGACGACCGTGGACAGCGGCGCGCAGATCGTCGTCGGGGACTTGGTACTTGACGAGGACAGTCACGAGGTCACCAGGGGTGGCGAACCGATTGCGCTGACCTCCACGGAGTTTGAGCTGCTGCGCTTCATGATGCGCAACTCCAAACGGGTGCTGAGCAAGGCGCAGATTCTGGACCGGGTATGGAGTTACGACTTCGGCGGCCGGTCCAACATTGTTGAGCTCTACATTTCCTATCTCCGCAAGAAGATTGACAACGGGCGCGAACCGATGATCCACACGCTGCGTGGCGCCGGCTATGTTCTCAAGCCCGCCCGCTAGCGTGCGGCGTGCCTGGTCACTTCGGCTGCGGTTGTTGCTCGGTCAAGTCGTCGTGCTCGCCATCGTCTGTGTGGGGATTGCCGGAGTAACCGAGGCGGCGCTGTATCGGTATTTGGTGGGCCAACTCGACCAGCAACTGCAGGGGGCATCCCATCGCTCGGCGATGACCTACGGCGAACCGCCGCCACCGCCGGTGCCATGGCGCCACCCGCGAGTCCCAGCGGCCGGCCCCGGCCCGCGTTTTCTCGACGCCCCGGGCCAGCCGGTTGGCATGGTCGCGGCCGTGGTCAGCAACGGCACCACCGTCAATGCCGGTTACCTCACCAGCACAGGATCTAGGGCCGGGCTGACCGATTCCGCCAAGGCCCAGCTGGCCGCGACTCCTCACCAACGCACCCCGGTGACTCGCAATCTCGACGGCTTAGGCCGATACCGCATCACCGCCGCCCGTAGCCGAATCCGCGGCGATGTCATCGTCACCGGACTTTCCATGTCGAATGTCGACGCC
>JAFAQO010000696.1 GCA_019246375.1 Mycobacterium sp.
GTTCGTGTCCGCGTTCTCCACCGTGACGCTGGGGATGCCGCTGGGTGCCACCAAGCTATATCTGTTCGGGATCTCCGTGGATCAGCAGTTCCGCACCGAGTACTTGACCCGGCTGACCGATGGCGCAGCGCTACGCGACATGACCTACGCGGGCTTGCCGCCGTTCTACCCGCCGGGGTGGTTTTGGATCGGCGGGCGCATCGCGGCACTGACCGGAACACCGGGCTGGGAGATGTACAAGCCGTGGGCCATCACCTCGATCACGATCGCGGTCGCGCTGGCTCTGGTGCTGTGGTGGCGGATGATTCGCTTCGAGTTCGCGCTGATCGTCACGACGGCAACAGCGGCGGTGATGCTGGCCTACAGTTCGCCCGAACCGTACTCGGCGATGATCACCGTGCTGCTGCCGCCGGTGCTGATCCTGACCTGGTCGGGTCTGGGTGGTGGGAGTCGATCGGGCGGATGGGCCGCGGTGGTCGGCGCAGGGATATTCCTGGGGTTTGCCGCCACCTTCTACACCCTGCTGCTGGCCTACAGCGCGTTCACCGTGGTGGTCATGACATTGGTGCTGGTGGCAAGCCGCTGGCGACGGGGTTTACGCGCGGCGGCCGATCCGCTTGCCCGGCTGGCCGTCATCGTGATCATCGCGGCGGGCATCGGCGCGACCACCTGGCTGCCCTTTCTGCTGCGGGCGGCCCGCGACCCGGTCAGCAACACCGGCAGCGCCTACCACTACCTGCCGGCCGATGGCGCCGAGCTGACGTTCCCGATGCTGCAGTTCACCTTGCTGGGCGCGCTGTGCATGCTCGGCACGCTATGGCTGGTGATGCGGGCGCGCTCGTCCGTGCGGGCCGCCGCCCTGGCGATCGGCGTGGTTGCGGTGTACCTATGGTCGCTGCTGTCTATGCTCACCACGTTGGCGCGGACCACGCTGCTGTCGTTCCGGCTGCAGCCGACGCTGACGGTGCTGCTTGCCGCCGCCGGAGCGTTCGGCTTCATCGAGCTGACTCAAGCTCTAGCCGCGCATATGCGCGGCAGCGGACGGGAGCAGGCGTGGGACCGCAGTATCGTGCCGGTGGCCATGGCGGTCGGGCTGGCTGGAGCGATCGGGTTCAGCCAGGACATTCCCGAGACGCTGCGACCGGACATCACGATCGCCTACACCGACACGGATGGCTACGGCCTGCGCGGCGACCGGCGCCCACCCAGCTCCGAGAAGTACTACCCCGCCGTCGACGCCACGATCACCCAGGTGACCGGCAAACCACGCAACGAGACCGTTGTGCTGACGGCTGACTACAGCTTCCTGTCCTACTACCCATACTTCGGCTTCCAAGGGCTGACGTCGCACTACGCCAACCCGCTGGCCCAGTTCGACCTCCGTGCCGCCCAAATCAAAAGCTGGTCGAACCTCAAGACCGCCGATCAGTTCATCCACGCCCTGGACACGCTGCCCTGGGCGCCTCCGACGGTGTTCTTGATGCGCCGCGGCGCCGGATCGGGCTCGGGGGCCACCTACACCCTGCGACTGGCCGAAGACGTTTACCCCAACCAGCCCAACGTCCGCCGCTACACCGTCGACCTCAAGGCCGCGCTGTTCGCCGACCCCCGGTTCGTGGTGGAGAAGATCGGGCCATTCGTGCTGGCAATCCGCAAACCGACGAGGCATGACTGATGGCAACCGAAACCACACATAGTCGGCAATTACCATCTACCTCCGTGACCGCCGCGCAGGCGAATGCCCAAACCGCCCTGGTCGGCACGACCACCGAGGACGACCGGACCACCCGAAACTACCGGGTCGCCCGGATCGTCGCCGTCGTCGCCGGCCTGCTCGGGGCATTGCTGGCAGTCGCCACGCCGCTGTTGCCGGTCAAGCAGACCACCGCCGAACTGAACTGGCCGCAAAACGGCGTCTTCGACAGCGTGGAGGCGCCGCTGATCGGCTACGTCGCCACCGACCTCAACATCAGCATCCCCTGCCAGGCCGCCGCCGGACTGGCGGGACCGCAGGACAGCAGCAAGACCGTGCTGCTGTCGACGGTGCCCAAGCAGGCACCGAAGGCCGTCGATCGCGGACTGCTGATCGAACGCGTCAACGACGACCTGGTGGTCGTGGTGCGCAACACACCGGTGGTGGTGGCGCCGCTCAGCCAGGTACTCAGCCCCGCCTGCCAGCGCCTGACCTTCACCGCGCACGCCGACAAGGTCACCGGTGAGTTCGTCGGACTGACCCAGGGCCCTCACGCCGATCACCCCGGCGCGCCGCTGCGCGGCGAGCGTGGCGGATACGACTTCCGCCCGCAGATCGTCGGGGTGTTCACTGACCTGTCTGGACCGGCGCCACCAGGGCTGAGGTTTTCGGCAACCGTCGACACTCGCTACAGCAGTGCCCCCACACCGCTGAAGATGGCCGCGATGATCCTCGGGGTGGCGCTGACCGTCACCGCGCTCGTCGCGCTGCACATCCTCGACCGCGCCGACGGGATCCGCCATCGCCGCTTCCTGCCTCCCCGCTGGTGGTCGATCAGCGTGCTGGACGTCCTGGTCACCGGGGTACTGGTGTGGTGGCAATTCGTCGGCGCCAACACCGCCGACGACGGCTACATCCTGACCATGACTCGGGTCTCCGAGCACGCCGGTTATATGGCGAACTACTACCGCTGGTTCGGCACCCCGGAGGCGCCATTCGGCTGGTACTACGACCTGCTGGCGCTGTGGGCCCACGTCACCACGGCCAGCATCTGGATGCGGCTGCCGACGTTGATGATGGCGCTGACCTGCTGGTGGCTGATCAGCCGTGAAGTCATCCCCCGGCTGGGTCACGCCGTCAAGCACAGCCGCGCCGCGGCGTGGACGGCGGCGGGCATGTTCCTGGCGTCCTGGCTGCCGCTAAACAACGGCCTGCGGCCCGAGCCGATCATCGCCCTGGGCATCTTGCTGACCTGGTGTTCGGTGGAGCGGGCAGTGGCCACCAGTCGGCTGCTGCCGTTGGCGATTGCCTGCATCACCGGTGCGCTGACCCTGTTCTCGGGGCCGACGGGTATCGCGTCGATCGGCGCGGTGTTGGTTGCGATCGGGCCACTGCGAACCATCGTGCACCGCCGCTCCAAACGCTTCGGCGTGCTGCCGCTGCTGGCGCCGATCCTGTCCGCAGTGACGGTCACCGCGATCCTGATTTTCCGAGACCAGACCTTCGCCGGTGAGATGCAGGCCAGCATGCTCAAGCGTGCCGTGGGACCCAGCCTGAGCTGGTTCGACGAGCACATCCGCTACGAGCGACTGTTCATGGCCAGCCCCGACGGCTCAGTCGCCCGCCGCTTCGCGGTGCTCGCGTTGGTCGTCGCGCTCGCGGTGTCGGTCGCAATGTCGTTGCGGAAAGGCCGAATTCCGGGTACCGCCGCCGGGCCTACCCGCCGCATCATCGGCATCACGATCATCTCGTTCATCGCGATGATGTTCACCCCGACCAAGTGGACACACCACTTCGGGGTGTTCGCCGGGTTGGCCGGTTCACTGGGCGCACTGGCCGCGGTCGCCGTGACAGCTGCGGCGATGCGTTCGCGGCGCAACCGTACGATGTTCGCAGCTTTGGTGCTGTTCGTGACGGCGCTGTCGTTCGCCAGCGTCAACGGCTGGTGGTACGTGTCGAATTTCGGTGTGCCATGGTCGAATTCATTCCCAGAGTGGAAATTCGGCTTCACCACCATACTGCTCGGACTCACGGTGCTCACCCTCTTGGCGGCGGCGTGGTTCCACTTCGTCAACGACGGCTCGGGCAAACCATCCCGGCGCGAATCCCGTCTCGTGGGAATCACCCAGTCGCCGTTGGCGATTGCCGCATGGCTTCTGGTGTTTTTCGAAGTGCTCTCGCTGACCTTGGCGATGACCGATCAGTACCCGGCCTGGTCGGTTGGCCGTTCGAATCTCCAGGCATTGACCGGTAAGACATGCGGGATGGCCGACGACGTGCTGGTGGAGCCCGACCCCAACGCCGGCATGCTGGCTCCGGTCGGGGTGGCGGCGAAGGATGCGCTGGGTGCCGGCTATGCCGATGGTTTCGACCCCAATGGTGTCCCGGCCGACGTCAGAGCCGACCCGGTGATGGAACGCCCCGGCGATCGCAGCTTCCTCGACACTGACGCGACGGTTACCAGCAGCGAGGCCGGCACCGAGGGCGGCACCACCGCTGCACCGGGAATCAATGGGTCGCGGGCTCGGCTGCCCTACAACCTGGATCCGGGCCGCACACCGGTAATGGGCAGCTGGCGCTCCGGTGTTCAGGTGCCGGCGGTGCTGCGGTCGGCCTGGTACCGGCTGCCGCCGCGAGACAAGGCCCGACCGCTGCTTGTGGTGTCGGCAGCGGGCCGGTTCAACGCCGGCGAGGTGCAGGTGCAGTGGGCCGGCGACGACGGCCGGCCCACCGGCACGACGGGCTTCGCTGACGTCGGGGCGGCGCCGGCCTGGCGTAACCTGCGCGCGCCGCTGGCAGCGGTGCCCCGCAACGCCACCCAGGTCCGGGTGGTCGCCCGCGACGACGACCTGGCGCCCCAGCACTGGATCGCGCTCACGCCGCCGCGAATACCGCACCTGCGCCCACTGCAGGATGTCGTCGGCTCCAAGGATCCGGTGCTACTGGACTGGTTGGTCGGCCTGGCATTTCCCTGCCAGCGACCGTTCGGCCATCGCAACGGCCTCATCGAGGCGCCGAAGTGGCGGATCCTGCCGGACCGCTTCGGCGCCGAGGCCAACTCCCCGGTGATGGACAACAACGGCGGCGGCCCGCTGGGCATCACTGAACTGCTGGTCCGCGCCACCACCGTGCCGACCTATCTCAAGGACGACTGGTCCCGCGACTGGGGCGCGTTGCAGCAGCTGACGCCGTATTACCCGAACGCGGCGCCGGCCCGGCTGGACCTTGGTTCGGCAACCCGCAGCGGCCTGTGGAGCCCGGCGCCGCTGCGGCACTAAATTGGGCACTAGTTAGTCACGCCGATCCTGTGGTCACGACTCAATCGCCAGGCCAGGTAGCCCCCGCCACGCGGCGTGCATCGTCGCCGGACCAAAAACGTCGCATACGATCGAGCCTCGTGCCCCACGACGGTAATCAGCGATCGACGCAGCAGATCGCGCGGCTCGTCGCCGTCGTCGCCGGAATCGCCGGCCTGCTGCTGTGCATCATGGTCCCCCTGCTTCCGGTGAAGCAGACCACCGCAACGATCCTCTGGCCGCAGGGCAGCACAGCTGATGGGCACGTCGCCGGCATCACCGCTCCGCTGGTGTCCGGCGCGCCGCGGGCCATTGACGTCTCGATCCCGTGCACGGCGATCGCCACCTTGCCCGCCGCCGGCGGACTGGTGCTGTCGACCTTGCCGGCCGACGGGTTCGAGACCGGCAAAAGCGGGCTGTTCGTCCGCGCCAATAAAGACGCGGTTGTCGTCGCGTTCCGGGACTCGGTGGCCACGGTGGCGCCCCGACCGGCGGTCGCTGCTGGGGCCTGCAGCGTCTTGCACATCTGGGCTAACGCCCGCGGCGCCGGTGCCGACTTCGTCGGCATCCCCGGTGCCACCGGAACGCTCGCCCGCGAGAAGAAGCCCCAAGTCGGCGGGATTTTCACCGACCTCAAGGTGCCCAGGCAGCCGGGGTTGTCGGCCCGCATCGACGTCGACACTCGGTTCATCACCGCGCCGTCGCTCCTGAAGAAGGTCGTGTTAGTCCTGGGTGCGCTGTCAGTGTTCACCGCGATCGCCGCGCTGGCGGCCCTGGACCGTCGATCCGGCCATCGACTACCTCGCGCCTGGCCTCCCCTGATTGCCCGGCTCCTCCCCGGGCCGCTACACGGCCCGCATCGTCGCCGGGCGAACTGGTGGCGGGTAGGCACCGCGACGTGGCTGGCCGACGCGGGTGTGGTCGCGACGCTGCTGGTATGGCATGTCATTGGTGCCACCTCATCCGACGACGGCTACAACCTGACCATCGCCCGAGTCACGCCGAAAGCCGGCTACGTCGCCAACTACTACCGCTACTTCGGCACCACGGACGCGCCGTTCGACTGGTATCTCCGGATGCTGTCCAAGCTGGCGTCGGTGAGCACGGACGGCGTGTGGATGCGGCTGCCGGCCACGCTGGCCGGGATCGGGTGCTGGCTGCTCACCAGTCATTGGGTGCTGCGGCGACTGGGACCGGCCAGGGGCGGCCTCGCGGCCAACCGGGTTGCGGTGTTCACCGCGGGCGCGGTGTTCCTGGCCGCGTGGCTGCCGTTCAACAACGGCCTGCGGCCCGAGCCGCTGATCGCGCTGGGCGTGCTGGTCACCTGGGTGCTGGTGGAGCGGGCCATCGCGAGGCGAGCGCTGGCTCCCGCCGCGGTCGCGATCGTGGTGGCGATGCTCACCACGACTCTGGCGCCGCAGGGATTGATCGCCGTCGCCGCGTTGCTGACAGGGGCGCGGGCCATCGCGCGGGTAATCCGGCGGCGCCAGGCCACCGACGGGTTGCTGGCCCCGCTGGCGGTGCTGGCGGCATCGCTGTCGCTGATCACCGTGGTGGTGTTCCGCAGCCAGACGCTGGCGACCGTCGCCGAGTCCGCCCGGATCAAGTACAAGGTCGGCCCGACGATCGCGTGGTACCAGGACTTCTTGCGCTACTACTTCCTGACGGTGGAAAAAAACGCCGAGGGCTCGATGTCGCGGCGATTCGCCGTGCTGGTGCTGCTGCTGTGCCTGTTCGGGATGCTGGTGGTCTTGCTGCGGCGCGGCAGCGTGCCTGGAGTGGCCAGCGGCCCGGCGTGGCGATTGATCGGCACCACCGCGGCGGGCCTGCTGCTGCTCATGTTCACGCCTACCAAGTGGGCCGTGCAGTTCGGGGCCTTCGCCGGCCTTACCGGTGCCCTGGGCGCGGTCACCGCGTTCACGGTCGCCCGGATCGGGCTGCACACCCGCCGCAACCTGACGCTTTACGTGACCGCCCTACTCTTCCTGCTGGCCTGGGCGACCTCGGGCGTCAACGGCTGGTTCGACGTCAACAACTACGGCGTCCCGTGGTACGACATCCCGCCCGTCATCGCCAGCCACCCGGTGACGTCGATGTTCCTGACGCTGTCAATCCTCACCGGACTGCTGGCCGCCTGGCAGCACTTCCGCATGGACTACGCCGGGCACACCGAAGTCGAAGACAACCGGCGCAATCGCGTGCTGGCCTCAACCCCGCTGCTGGTCGTGGCGACGATCATGGTCCTCGGCGAAGTCGCCTCACTGGCCAAGGGCGCGGTGTTCCGCTACCCGGAGTACACCACCGGCAAGGCCAACCTCGCCGCGGTCACATCCGGGCTTTCGCCGGCCAGCTGCGCCATGGCCGACGACGTGCTGGCCGAGCCCGACCCCAATGCCGGCATGCTGCAACCGGTTCCGGGTCAGCAATTCGGGTCCGCCGGCCCGCTCGGGGGGATCAACCCCGTCGGCTTCAAACCCGACGGCGTGGGCGATGACCTGAGGTCCTACCCGGTGGTGAGCAAACCGGGGGTGGTGAATTCCGACGCGTCACCCAACAAAGCCAACGCCACCATGAGTGTCTCAGGGGGCACGGCCGGCGGGAAAGGCACGGTC
>JAFAQO010000699.1 GCA_019246375.1 Mycobacterium sp.
GAGTTGACCACCAAGAAACTGCGCCGCGGCACTCATACCTCCGTGCGTCAACTCAACGAAGACATCCGCGCCTGGATTGACACGTGGAACGACAACCCGCGGCCCTACGTCTGGGTCAAGACCGCCGACCAAATCCTGGCCAGCATCGCCAATTACTGCACCAGAATCAATGACTCACGACACTAGGGCCCCCGCAGCCCGACCAGACTCCGGCCACACCACGATGTCGCATTTCCGCCAGTGATGTCGGTGGGCAGGTGTAATTGTCGATGGGTGCACGAAGACTTCGACCGCTGCTACCGGGCCGTTCAGTCCAAGGATGGCCGGTTCGACGGCTGGTTCGTCACCGCGGTACTGACTACCCGTATCTACTGCCGACCGAGTTGTCCCGTGCGGCCGCCGTTCGCGCGTAACGTGCAGTTCTTTCCGACGGCCGCGGCCGCCCAACGGGCCGGCTTCCGCGCTTGCAAACGGTGCCGTCCCGACGCGTCTCCGGGCTCTCCGGAATGGAATGTGCGCGGCGACGTCGTCGCACGGGCAATGCGGCTGATTGCCGATGGCACTGTGGACCGCGAGGGTGTCGGCGGGGTGGCCCAGCGCGTCGGCTACACCACCCGCCAACTGCAGCGGTTGCTGGAGGCCGAACTCGGCGCCGGCCCGCTCGCCTTGGCCCGTGCGCAGCGGGCACATACTGCGCGGGTGCTGATCGAGACGACGGATTTGCCGTTCAGCGACGTCGCTTTTGCCGCCGGGTTTTCCAGCATCCGACAGTTCAACGACACGGTGCGTACGGTAAGCGACTGCACGCCAACGGCGTTACGCAAGCGGGCCCGTGCTCGCTTTCACCACCAGGTCACTTCTCCCGGAACGATTTTGCTGCGGCTGCCCGTGCGAACGCCGTTTGCCTACCAGGGCGTCTTCGGGCATCTTGCCGCCAGTGCGGTGCCCGGTTGTGAGGAGGTGCGCGACGGCGCATACCGACGCGCGTTGCGGCTCCCGTCCGGGAACGGCATCGTCAGCCTGACTCCGGCACCCGATCACGTGCGTTGCCTACTTGTGCTCGACGACTTCCGTGATCTGACTACCGCGATCACCCGTTGCCGGCGTCTGCTGGACCTGGACGCCGATCCGCAAGCGGTAATCGAGGTGCTGGAGTCTGATCGTCTTTTGAGCTCTGTCGTCGCAAAGGCGCCCGGACAGCGAATTCCCCGCGCCGTTGATGAGGCTGAGCTCGCCATCCGGGTCGTGCTGGGCCAACAGGTGTCGACCAAAGCGGCCCGAACTCACGCCCGCAGGCTGGTCATGGCTTACGGCCAGCCGGTGCAGGATCCCGCGGGGGCGTTGACTCACATCTTCCCGCCGGTCGAACAGCTCGCCGAGATCGACCCAGCGCATCTGGCCGTACCTCAAGCGCGCCAGCGCAGCCTCACCGCGCTGATCAGCGGACTCGCCGACGGCAGTGTTGTCCTCGACGCCGGCTGCGACTGGGAACTCGCCCGCAGGCAGTTGCTGGCATTGCCCGGGATCGGCCCCTGGAGCGCTGAGCTAATCGCCATGCGCGGGCTTGGCGACCCAGACGCCTTCCCCGCCAGCGACTTGGGTGTACGTGTGGCCGCTCGGCAATTGGGCCTGACGGCGGGCCGGCGAGACCTCATTGCGCAAAGCCGCGCTTGGCGGCCTTGGCGCTCCTATGCCACACAACACCTCTGGACCGTGCTCGATCATCCGGTAAACCACTGGCCATCGCAGGAGATCGCATGATTCGCTACCGCACCATCGACAGCCCGATCGGCCCGCTGACTTTAGCGGGTCACGGAACCGCCCTGACCAATTTGCGCATGGTCGAGCAGACCTACGAGCCGAGCCGCGCTGACTGGGAACCCGATAACGAGGCTTTCCCCGATGCCGTCGACCAGCTCGAAGCGTACTTTGCCGGCGAGCGGACCGAATTTGATCTGCAACTTGATTTGCACGGCTCGCAATTCCAGCGGCAAGTATGGAATGCTCTGTTGACAATTCCGTACGGGCAAACCCGGTCGTATGGCGAAATCGCAGAACAAATCGGCGCTACTGGTGCGGCGCGAGCCGTCGGCTTGGCCAACGGACGAAATCCCATTGCGATTATTGTGCCCTGCCACCGGGTGATCGGGGCCGGCGGTAGCCTTACTGGTTATGGCGGTGGTCTCGACCGGAAGCGGACACTGCTGCAATTGGAGAAGCGCCGGATGCCGCAAAATCTGACATTGTTTGATTAAGTCTGAAAATAAAAGCACCCCCGGGTTTTGTGGGGGTGCTTTTGTGGGTGTTCGGCGGTGTCCTACTTTTCCACCCGGGTGGGTAGTATCATCGGCGCTGGCAGGCTTAGCTTCCGGGTTCGGGATGGGTCCGGGCGTTTCCCTGTCGCTGT
>JAFAQO010000719.1 GCA_019246375.1 Mycobacterium sp.
TCAACGGCACCCGGAAGAAACCTTTGCGTGCCTCCTCGACGCCTTTGGCGATCGCGGCCGGGACTTCCTTGGCCTTGCCGTAGCCGACACCGACCATGCCATTGCCGTCGCCGACGATGACCAATGCGGTGAAGCTGAACCGTCGGCCGCCCTTGACTACCTTCGAGACACGGTTGATGGCGACGACACGTTCCAGGTAGTTGCTCTTGTCGCCGTCACGCTCGCGGCCACGGCCACCGTCGCGGCGACCCCGGCTTTCACGGATCTCGCCGCGGGTCTCGCTGCGAGTGTCGGCAGTGCCCGCAGCTGCTGCGGTCTGCGCCGTTGTGCCGGCAGGCTGCACGCCTGCTCCAGCCGACTGCTCCGCCATTATGCGGTCCTTCCCTTGTCAATCCCAAAGCTCATCATCAGAAGTTCAATCCGCTCTCGCGCGCGGCATCGGCGAGCGCCGCAATCCGTCCGCCGTAGCTATACCCGCCGCGATCGAACACCACAGTGTCGATTCCGGCAGCCTTGGCCCGCTCGGCGATCAACTGGCCGACCCGTATGCTGCGGGCCTTTTTGTCACCCTCCACGCCGCGGACGTCGGCTTCGATCGACGAAGCGGCCGCCAGGGTGGTGCCGTTAAGGTCGTTGACCAGTTGCACGTGGATGTGCCGTGCAGACCGGTGGACCACCAACCGCGGCCGCTCAGGAGTTCCCGAGATCTTCTTGCGCAGCCGTGCGTGCCGACGCAGTCGGGCGGCGCGCCGGGCGGCGGAGATGCTCTGCCCCACCGCTTTTTGCGACGGAGCGCCCGATTGTGTTTCAGCCATGATCACTTACCTGTCTTTCCGACCTTGCGGCGGATCTGCTCACCCTCGTAGCGCACGCCTTTGCCCTTGTACGGGTCGGGGCGGCGCAACCGGCGGATGTTCGCCGAGATCTGGCCGACCTTCTGCTTGTCGATACCGGAGACCGAGAACCTCGTCGGCGACTCGACGGTGAATGTGATGCCTTCTGGTGCCTCGACCACTACGGGATGGCTGTAACCCAATGCGAACTCGAGGTTGCTGCCCCTGAGCTGCACGCGATAGCCGACACCGAAGATTTCCATCTTGGTGGTGTAACCCTGCGTCACACCGGTGACCAGGTTGGACACCAGCGTGCGTGAGAGCCCGTGAAGCTCGCGGCTGCGCCGCTCGTCGTTGGGACGGGTGACCAAGAGGGCACCGCCGTCGTTGCGCGACACCCTGATCGGTTCGGCAACCGACAGCTCCAGGGCGCCCTTGGGCCCCTTCACCGACAACTTCTGGCCATCGATGGCCACGTCGACTCCGGCCGGAATGGGAATCGGCTGTTTGCCAATGCGCGACATCTCTTATTTCCGTTCTTGTCCGACTACCACACGTACGCGAGGACTTCGCCGCCCACGCCCCGTCTGGCCGCCTGACGGTCGGTGAGCAGACCCGAGGAGGTCGAGATGATCGCCACACCAAGCCCGCCGAGCACCCGCGGCAGATTGGTCGATTTCGCGTAAACCCGCAAGCCGGGCTTGGACACCCGGCGCAGGCCGGCGATGCTGCGTTCCCGGCTCGGGCCGTACTTCAGCTGGATGACCAGCGCTTTGCCCACCCGCGCGTCCTCGGTTCGGTAATCGCTGATGTAGCCTTCGTTTTTGAGGATCTCGGCAATGTTGGCCTTGATCTTCGAGTGCGGTAGCGTCACCTCGTCGTGGTACGCCGAATTGGCGTTGCGCAGACGCGTCAAGAAGTCTGCGATCGGATCCGTCATCGTCATAAGCGCACCTGTTCTGGGTCTGTTACCAACTGCTCTTCTGCACGCCGGGCAACTCGCCGGCATGCGCCATCTCTCGCAAGCAGATCCGGCACAGCCCGAACTTGCGGTAGACCGCGTGCGGACGGCCGCACTTACTGCAACGCGTATAGGCGCGCACCGCGACTTTCGGTTTGCGCCGAGCCTTGTTGACCAGTGCCTTCTTAGCCATCTACTCAGTTCTCCTTGAACGGAAATCCGAGGGCCCGCAACAGCGCTCGGCCTTCGTCGTCGTTCGTCGCCGAAGTGACGACGTTGATGTCCATGCCGCGGACCCGGTCGATCTTGT
>JAFAQO010000077.1 GCA_019246375.1 Mycobacterium sp.
GCGGGGATGTCCGCGTGGACGTACAGGCCGGCCTGGCGATGCTGGCACCCATTTGGGGGTACCAGCCGCTGCTCGACATCGACGACGCCACCGCGCGCAACCAACTTGCCCGGGCATCGGTGATGGCGCTCTCTTACGTGGCTCAGTCGGCGCGGGGCATCTACCAGCCCGCGGTTCCCCAGCGAATCATCGACGAGTGTCCAACGGTCACCGCTCGTTTCATGACCCGATGGCAGGGTGAACCGGATCCGCGTCATGTCGAAGCCGTCGACGCGTACTGGGTGTCGGCCGCCGAGCACGGCATGAACGCCTCGACGTTCACCGCCCGCGTGATCGCCTCGACCGGCGCGGATGTGGCGGCATCGCTGTCCGGGGCAATCGGTGCCATGAGCGGTCCGCTGCACGGTGGTGCCCCGGCCCGCGTGCTGCCCATGCTCGAAGAGGTCGAGCACACCGGCGACGCCCGCGGCCTGGTCAAGGGCATCCTGGACCGCGGCGAGAAGCTGATGGGATTCGGCCACCGGGTCTACCGTGCGGAAGATCCGCGGGCCCGGGTGTTGCGGGCGACGGCCAAGCGGTTGGGCGCCCCGCGCTACGAGGTGGCGCTTTCGGTGGAGCAGGCGGCGCTGTCCGAGCTTCGGGAGCGTCGCCCGGATCGGGCTATCGAGACCAACGTCGAGTTCTGGGCCGCTGTGGTCCTCGACTTCGCCCGTGTGCCGGCCAAGATGATGCCGGCAATGTTCACCTGCGGTCGCACCGCCGGATGGTGCGCCCACATCCTCGAGCAGAAAAAGCTCGGCAAGCTGGTCCGCCCGTCGGCCATCTACGTCGGCCCGGCCCCGCGTAGCCCGGAATCCGTCGAAGGCTGGGAAGAGATCGTCCAGACTTCATAGTTCTGCGGCGATGACATTTCACCTCATGCGGAGTCAATACCGGTAAGCCCGTCCGGGCTGTGACAACACTAATGAGGTAAGGAGCCAGTCATGGCAATCGCTGTCGAGCCCGCTATGTCCCCGCATCTCGTCGTCGACGACGCCGCCGCAGCCATCGACTTCTACGTCAAGGCTTTCGACGCCGTCGAACTGGGCCGGGTCCCCGGTCCCGACGGCAGGCTCATCCACGCCGCGCTGCGCATCAACGGCTTCACGGTGATGCTCAATGACGACTTCCCGGAGACTTGCGGCGGTAAGTCGATGACGCCGAAATCACTCGGCGGGACTCCGGTCACCATCCACTTGACGGTGGTGGGCGTCGACGCCAAGTTCCAGCGGGCGCTCGACGCCGGCGCGACCGTGGTGGCGGAGCTTCAGGACCAGTTCTGGGGTGACCGCTACGGCGTGGTCGCCGATCCGTTCGGCCACCATTGGTCACTGGGTCAACCGGTGCGCGAGGTCCCCATCGAAGAGATCGCGGCGGCGATGGGCCAGCAGGGGTAACCCATACCTTCGTACGTTAAATCCGGACCTGCTAAGCGAATTGGCGTAGCCGATCGGCCAGCCGCTGTCGTAGCGGCGGGGTGGGCGCGCTGGCCGCGGCGGCCAGCATCTCGGCAACATCGGTGAACTTGTTGCGGGGACGACCGTCGAGGTGGCCCCTGGCGACCTCAGCGGCGTCGATCGCATGCCACCCTGCGGCGTCGAGGACGTCCGGCTGACGCGCCCGCACCAGCCGATCCAACGCCGACGGTCGGCTGTGGAGATCGGGTAGCAGCCCGGCATTGAAGTCGTCGACCAGCTGCTGAACAGTTTGCCCCGCACACGACTTGTTGGTGCCGATGAATCCGGTCGGACCGCGCTTGATCCAACCCGCCACGTAGGTGCCGGTCACTGGGCGACCGGACTCCGGGTCGATGACCCGACCGCGGTCATTCGGGACAACGGCCGCATGCTCGTCGAACGGCAGGTCGCGAATCGGCTTGCCACGATAGCCAATCGACGTCAAGACCAAACCCGCATCCAGTCGTCGTAGCTGGTCGGTGCCGGTGATCGAGAACTCCACGCCACTGGCACGCTGCTGACCGAGGACCCGCCTGGGGGTGAGTTGGTAGGCCAGCCGGACCCGCGGCCGCGACGCCGGGGCCGAGCCGTCACCGAGTTCGCTCAAGACCTCCAGCTTCTGCCTGGTCAAGGTGTCGGTGGCGGTCGCGAGGTCCTGCAGCACCAGTTCGTGATCGCCCGGTGCCAGCACGACGTCGGCCGTGGCCGTCAGTCCGATCAGCTCGGGCAACGTAAAGGCCGATTGCGCTGGCCCGCGCCGGGCCGCAATCACCACCTCGCGCACCGTCGACGCGCGGAAGGCCGCCAGCGCATGGTCGGCGATGTCGGTGCCGGTCAGCTCTTCCGGGTTGGCGGTGAGCACGCGCGCGACGTCGAGGGCGACATTGCCGTTGCCGATGATGACGACGCGCTCGTGGCTGAGATCCACATGCAGCGCACGAAATTCGGGATGCCCGTTGATCCACGCAACCATCTCAGTGGCGGTACCGGTACCCGCCAGGCCCATCCCCTCGATGTCGAGCCGATGATCGTTGGGCGCACCGACGGCGTAAACCACGGCGTGATGGTGAGCCAATAGCTCGGCATGGCTCAAATGCTTGCCCACCTCGACGTTGAGATAGAACCGAAAACCGGGCTGCCCGGCGATCCGCTCGAACAGCCGGGTGATCCGCTTGGTGGTCTGGTGATCGGGCGCCACCCCGGCGCGCACCAAACCATAAGGCACAGGCAGCTTTTCGAAGACGTTGACCCGCACTCCGTGCTGGGTGAGCAGTTCGTCGGCGGCGTACATCGCCGCGGGCCCGGAGCCGACGACCGCCACGGTCAGCGGCCCGCGGCGAACCTCGGGGGCCGGAATCACCGGCGCCAGCTTCGACGTCGGCGGCAATTTCCGGTCGGCCGGCCACTCCGGATAGTACGACGCGTTCAACGCGACGAACGGTAACTGTGCCGACTCCAGCCGGGTATCGGGCGCGATGGCGCCGACCGGGCAAGCATCGACGCAGGCCCCGCAATCCACGCACGCTACCGGGTCGATGTAGAGCATCTCGGACGTGGCGAAGCCCGGCTCGTCCGGTGTGGGATGGATGCAGTTCACCGGACAGGCGAAGACGCAGGACCCGTCGTTACAGCACGACTGGGTGATTACGTGCGGCATAAAGCGCCTAATCCCTTACGCGGCCGGCACGGGGGCCAGGCGTTGGCGCTGTGGTTCGCTGCGGTAACGCGACGGCTTGCCGTTGATCTTGCAGATGCGCCACATGAGCCGGGCGGCTGGGTTCATCAGCCCGGTGTCGTGAGCCAGCATTCGAACGTCGGCGAACATGTCACCGAGCCATTTGCGGGACTCGGGTGATCGGAAGAACAGCTCCTTCTTGACCTCGCGCGGGATGCCGAACTCCTCCCAGAAGGCCTTGGGCGGCACTGTGATGGCCTGGCACAGCATCCGCATGACCACCGGGACATACAACGACAGCCAGAATCGCTTCCGCTTGGGTAGGTGCGGAACCCGCTTGTGTAAGTATTCGTGGGCGAAGGAGATGTGACGCGCCTCCTCGGCCACGTGAATGGCCATCACCCGCTCCATGATCGGATGCAATGACTTACCCTCGCGCAACACATTCTTCTGGGTGTGGTCGATGGGCTCCTCGCCGGCGAGCACGCCGATGAAGAAGAAGACCGGTAGCGGTCCGGCCGCCAGGGGCAGGAACGGTGAGAGCCACTGCAGATACCGGGGCAGGCCGGGCACGTCGGCGCCGACGCGGTTGACCATCTCCTGGAACATCAACGTGTGGTTGCACTCTTCGACCGATTCGTGCAAGCAGTAACGGTATTCCGGCGATCCGTTGGGGACCCAGAACGTGTAGTTCATCAGGC
>JAFAQO010000438.1 GCA_019246375.1 Mycobacterium sp.
AGCCCAGCGCTTCACGGACAGCGCCGGAGGAGCGGCAGGTGCGTTTTCGGTCGCATGATGCCGGGTAGCTGGTTGACAGACAACTAACGACCCACCTTAATCTGCAAGACATTTCGGCCCAGGAGGCAGCCATGCCGGCACCACAAGGACAACAACACACCGCGGAGCGCACATATACGCAGGACGAGCAGCACAACCTTGATCTCGTCCGCGAATACATGGAGATTGCCTATACGCCCGGCCGCGCCAGCGCCCAAGCGGTTGCGCATCTGTGCGCCCCGGGGAATCGCTTTATCGCTCCCACTACGTTCCCGGACGTGCATACGCTCGAGGAGTACGCCGAGGACCATGGTCGCCTGATGGAACAGGTGAACAATCTCCGCATCGTCAGTTTTGACGTTCTGTTCGGTGCGGACGATCGTGTCTGTCTGCGCTACACCGCAGAAGGCGCGCACTGCGGTCATCCCCATGGCGACATTGCCGCAACCGGCCGCACGGCACGTTGGTCAGCGGCCGCGATTTTCCAGGTAAGGGACGGCAAGCTCTACGAGTTCATCAAAGACTGGAACAAGCTGTCGATGTGGGAGCAACTGGGCTGGCCCGCCGACGAGTGCCTGACACAGCGATGACAGCCCGTTGAGCTCTGCCTCTTTAAAGGATTGGTCTGCCGCCGGTAACGGCCACCCGCGCACCGGAGATGTAGCTGGCGTCGTCGGAAGCCAACAGCACATAGACGGGAGCCAGCTCGACCGGCTGTCCGGCACGGCCCAGCGGCACGTTGTCCCCGAACGACTTCACCGCGTCTGCCGGCATGGTCGACGGAATCAGCGGCGTCCATATCGGCCCGGGCGCCACGCTATTGACACGGATCCCTTTCTCGCCGAGAAGCTGAGCAAGGCTCGCCGAAAAGTTCGCGATCGCCGCCTTGGTCGCCGCGTAGGCCGCCAGCGTGGGATTGGGAGTATCTGAGTTGACCGACGAACTGCCGATGATCGACGAACCGGGGCCCATGTGCGGCAACGCCGCCTTCGTGAGGTAGAAGTACGCGCCGACGTTGAGGTTGAACGTGTATTGCCATTCCTCGTCGCTGATCTCGTCGAGGCTCTGGTGGGTCATTTGGAAGCCGGCATTGTTGACCAGCACGTCGATCCCGCCGAACTCTTGGGCGGCGCGGTCGATCACCGTACGACAGTGCGCCGGGTCGGACAGATCGCCGCGCACCAGAACGCATTTGCGCCCGGCGTCCTCGACGTAGCGGGCGACGTCTTGGGCGTCTTCGTCTTCATCGAGGTAGGCAATGAGCACATCAGCGCCTTCCCGGGCGTAGGCGATCGCGACGGCGCGGCCGATGCCGCTGTCGCCGCCGGTGATGACCGCACGCTTGCCGCTCAGCTTTCCCGAGCCCTGGTAACTGTTTTCACCACAGTCAGGTACTGGATCCATTCGGGCCTGAACACCCGGCACCTTTTGCTGCTGCTCAGCAAACCCCATGTCCTTTTCCTTTCTGCACCGGAGTCAATAATGGGTGTAAGTGCTTTGACCGAAGTCGTTTGAATACATCACACGTACTTGCGACTGCACCCAAAAAACGACGCCGACGTAAGTCAGGGTTATTGCGGTGTTGGGCCGGCAGTAGGTATGTCCGGATCGTCGTCGGCAGGCGGCTCCGGGTCGCGCCACTCCTCGGAGCGACTGGAGCGGTTGCCTTGTAGCGTGCCGCGCAATTCCTGTTTGAGCTGGTCGTCCTCACGCGGACTGTGTTTGGCGCTCGCACGTTCCATCTGCGGGTCTCCTCCCTGGTGCTCTGATTCCCTCGCCAACGGACATTTGCCACTCAGCGCGGTGGCTTCAGCGGGTCGTGACCGATGGTCATTAGACGGTGCCGCCAATTGTCTTGGCCTGCGGTCGGCTCGAGATCGTCACGGCGTTCGGCGTGAATCCGGTCGACCACCTTCCGCATGGTTTTTTCGTCGTCCTCGTTGAGGTCGACGCGTCGCTTCCCCAAGATCTGCAACACCCGTCGTCCGGTCTCGGTACCGGCCTGATCAGGCAGTTCCTCGGCGCGTTCGTCCGCCGAACGGGTCCGCAGCCACTCCGAAAGCTCTCGGGACGACATGTTCACAACCCGGTGAAATTCGTCCCACAATACGGAGTCGACCTCGACATGCCGGGCCACGGCGCACCTCCTGATCAATCTGTGGCTCGGCTACCCTGCGCGTGGACCGGCTAATCACTCCCGCCGCAGCGCCAGAGTGCGCCGGATTCTTCAAGGTGCGGGTGGTACCGCTGCCCTGCGCGCTCGGCGGCTGACTGGGACCCCGGCCAGGTGCTCGCCGAAGAGGACCAGGCGTACCGCATGGTGTACTCCGATTTGGATGACGAGCGGCGGCGTGCCTACGACGAGCTGGTCAATGCCGGCTGGACTGACGTATGAGCCTGCCCATCGATCCACACGCCGACCCGACCCGTCGCGCCTGGTTACAGTGTCTGCACTGCGACCATGGCTCCAGCTGCTCCGACTGCAAGAGCGGTCGGAACTGCGGTATTCATTGGCAATTTTTGGTTGCTAACGAGGCGCCGGTCGTTTTCCTGCAGTGTCCCGGCTGTACGCACCTGTGGGAGTTCGACACCACGCGACGCCGCAAGCTTGCCGCAAAAAGAGCCGCTTAACAGCGGCGCAGATCGGTTAAGCAGCGAATCCGTCGCTGCGTGTTTAGGTACGCCGCGAATCGGTTATTGGAAATCGCGTGCGGTGACGGCTCTCGCTATGACAGGGTTACCGCTCGAAAGAGAATTTTCGGGCTCGATGAGAGGAGTTAGCGTGAAGTTCACCACGTCCGCAATGAAGTCCGCAGTGGGAGCGGCTGGAATCGCAGCTGTCACAGTATTCACAGCAGCAACCGCAGGTGCTGCGAATCCCACCATCCAGCCATTCGGCAGCAGCGAACAGCTTGTTGACGGCCCGCTGGTCACGGCCTACACCGTCAACAACCTGCAGCAGAGCAATGCCACGATCCCGGGTTACACGCCGAAAGGACAGCTTTGGCAAGCAGACGTCACCGCGGTTGCCAACAGCGGCACCGTGACACCGCTGGTCGCCGACTTCAATGCGCGCTCGGGTAGCGGTCAGACCTATCGAGTGATCGACAAGCATCCCGCACCCAACGGCCTCAACCCAGCTCCGCTGAGCCAGGGTTCGCAGTCCAACGGGACCATCTACTTCGACGTCACCGGCCCGCCGCCGGACAGTGTCGTCTACAACGACGGAGTTGAGGACGTTCTGATCTGGACCAACAGCGGCGCCCCAGGCGCACCTGCTCCGGCTCCGGCCAACGTGCCTGGTGCGGCTCCGGGCAACGCCCCTGGTGCGGCTCCGGGCGCACCTGCCCCGGCTCAGGGCGCACCTGCCCCAGCCCCGGGCGCACCTGCTCCGGCTCCGGGCGCACCTGCCCCGGCTCCAAACCAGTGACCGTTTAATAGCGGTCCAAGCGGCTAACCGTCGGCCTCCCCGCGTCCTGACCCCGGACGCGGGGAGGTCTCGTCTGCGACGTGCGATGCGGCGGCGCGGAATGGGTACAACACAAATATGAATTCAACGGATCACCGTCCCACCCAAGTTCGTGAGCAGGCCCAGTACCACGCCGACCAAGCCCGGGCATCGATGGACGACCGGCGCGACAAGCTGGACGGCGGACTGAGCGGCTGGGTGGCCCAGCGCGCCGGCGACTGGGAACTGACCGCACAGGACGAAGCCACGTTGCAGCGCCAGAAGTTTTTCTGGAACGTGCTGGTCGACTACTGGTTCCGGATGGAGATAGACGGCTGGGAAAATGTTGGAAAGCCACCGGCGCTGTTGGTGGGCATCCACTC
>JAFAQO010000734.1 GCA_019246375.1 Mycobacterium sp.
GCGCCACGTTCGCGGGTAACTTGACTGTCACCGACATACACAGATATATTGACTGAAACCGACAGGCACAGTAACTGGGAGGCGCTGTGCCGGACCCTCAAGACCTGGACCTGCTGCGTGAACTCGAGCCGATCGTCGAGAAAAACCTCAACCGGCATCTGAGCATGCACAAGAACTGGAACCCGCACGACTACATCCCGTGGTCGGACGGCAAGAACTTCTACGCCCTGGGCGGACAGGACTGGGAGCCTGGACAGTCCAAGCTCTCGGACGTCGCGCAGGTGGCGATGGTCCAAAATCTGATGACCGAGGATAATCTGCCGTCGTATCACCGCGAGATCGCGATGAGCTTCGGCATGGACGGCGCCTGGGGCCAATGGGTCAACCGCTGGACCGCCGAGGAGAACCGGCACGGGATCGCGCTGCGCGACTACCTGGTAGTGACCCGCGCGGTCGACCCGGTCGAGTTGGAGAAGCTACGCATCGAGGTGGTGAACCGGGGTTTCAGCCCGGGCCAGAACCAACAGGGCGACCTCTTCTGCGAGAACATCTTCGACTCGATTCTCTACGTCACGTTCCAGGAGCTCGCCACCCGCATCTCGCATCGCAACACCGGCAAGGCCTGCAACGACACGATTGCCGATCAGCTGCTGGCCAAGATCTCGCACGACGAGAACCTGCACATGATCTTCTACCGCGACGTCAGCGAAGCCGGCATGGAAATCGCCCCGAACAAGGCGATGAAGTCGTTGCACCGGGTGCTGCGCAACTTCAAGATGCCCGGGTTCTCGGTGCCGGAGTTTCGACGTAAGGCCGTGATGATCGCCGTCGGCGGCGTGTACGACCCGCGCATCCACCTCGACGAGGTCGTGATGCCGGTACTGAAGAAGTGGCGCATCTTCGAGCGCGACGACTTCACCGGTAAAGCCGCCGAACTGCGCGACGACCTCGCCGTGCTGATGACGGAGCTTGAGATGGCCTGCGACAAGTTCGAGGTGTCCAGGCAACGCCAACTCGAGCGCGAAGCCCGCACGGGCAAGAAGATCACCGCATACGAGCTGCATCAAACCCGAGGCACGCTGACCATGAGTAGGCGGTAGCCGGCGTTGCGCATCGGGCCGATCTCGCTTGCCAGCCCGGTGGTGTTGGCTCCGATGGCCGGCGTGACGAACGTCGCATTCCGGATTTTGTGCCGCGAGCTGGAGCAGTCGAACGTCGGGACGGTCAGCGGACTCTACGTCTGTGAGATGGTGACTGCGCGTGCGCTCGTCGAGCGGCATCCCACGACGTTGCACATGACGACGTTTTCCGCCGGCGAGTCGCCCCGTTCGTTGCAGCTGTACGCCGTCGACCCCGCCACCACCTACGCGGCCGTCAAGACGATCGTTGACGAGGACCTCGCTGACCACGTCGACATGAATTTCGGCTGCCCAGTGCCGAAGGTGACGCGGCGCGGCGGCGGTGCGGCGCTGCCGTTCAAGCGGCGGCTGTTCGGTCAGATCGTCGCCGCGGCCGTGCGCGCCACCGAAGGCACCGGGATCCCGCTGACGGTCAAGTTCCGGATCGGTATCGACGACGCCCACCACACGCACCTGGATGCCGGCCGCATCGCCGAAGCCGAAGGCGCCGCTGCCGTCGCGCTGCACGCCCGCACCGCGGCGCAGCGCTATTCCGGCACCGCGGACTGGGATGAGATCGCCCAGCTGAAACAGCATGTGCGAACAATTCCGGTACTCGGCAACGGGGACATCTTCGACGCCAGCGATGCGCTGACGATGATGGCCACCACCGGATGCGACGGCGTGGTGATCGGCCGCGGCTGTCTGGGCCGGCCGTGGTTGTTCGCCGAGCTGTCGGCTGCTTTCACCGGCCGTCCGGCACCGACGCCACCGACGCTGGGCGAAGTTGCCGACATCATCCGCCGGCACGCCGAGCTGCTGGCCGCGCATCTCGGCGAAGACAAGGGTCTTCGTGATCTGCGCAAACACATCGCCTGGTACCTACACGGCTTTCCCGCCGGCTCAGAATTGCGGCGCGCGCTGGCGATGGTCAAAACGCTTGACGAGCTTGACTACCTGTTGACCCAGCTCGATGCTGCCGTCCCCTTCCCCGCAGCTGCCGCCGGGCCGCGCGGACGGCAAGGATCACCGGCGCGGGTGGTTTTGCCCGAAGGCTGGCTAACCGACCCCGATGACTGCACTGTGCCGGCCGGCGCCGACATCATGCACTCCGGCGGCTGAATGGAAACGCTTCGACGGTAAAGTGCGGCTACCATCAGCGCCCGCCGATAGCGGCGTTCACCGTCAGTTCACATTCGCCTCAGCGGTTTGCGCTGTTGGCGACGTACTCTTGATGGCATGCGCACTGCCTACCATGAGCAACTCGCGGAGTTGACCGACCAACTCGGCGAGATGTGCAGGCTGGCCGGGGTTGCCATGGAACACGCGACACAAGCGTTGCTGCAGGCCGATTTGGTGCAGGCCGAGCAGGTGTTCTCCGACCATGAGCAAATCGCGATGTTGAGCGCCCGGGCCGAGGAAAGCGCTTTTGTACTGCTGGCATTGCAGGCCCCGGTCGCCGGTGACCTGCGAGCGATCGTGAGCGCCATCCAGATGGTCGCTGACATTGATCGGATGGGGGCGCTGGCACTGCACGTTGCCAAGATCGCCCGCCGGCGTCATCCCGAGCACGCCATACCGGAAGAGGTCAACGGCTACTTCGCCGAGATGGGCAGAGTGGCAGTCGAATTGGGTAGTAACGTGCAGGAAGTGCTGTTGTCCCGGGATCCGGAGAAAGCAGCCCGCATCCGCGAAGAAGACGATGCGATGGACGACCTGCACCGGCACCTGTTCACGGTGCTGATGGATCGGGAATGGCGGCACGGGGTGGCCTGCGCTGTCGACGTCACATTGCTGGGCCGGTTCTACGAGCGCTTCGCCGACCACGCTGTCCAAGTGGCGAAACGCGTCATCTTCCAGGCGACTGGCCGCTTCCCCGTCGACGACGCAGTACCCATGTCGAATTAGTTCGCGCTAGCCGAAGCGGCCCGAGATGTAATCCTCGGTGGCCTTCTCATTCGGGTTGGAGAAAATCTTCTCCGTGTCGTCGATCTCCACCAGCCGCCCAGGTTTCCCGACGGCTTCAAGGTTGAAAAACGCGGTCTGATCGCTCACCCGGGCGGCTTGCTGCATGTTGTGGGTCACGATCACGATGGTGTAGTCCTGCTTCAATTCTGCGATCAAATCTTCGATGGCCATCGTCGAGATGGGATCCAGCGCGGAGCAGGGTTCGTCCATCAGCAGTACATCGGGTTGCACCGCGATGGCCCGCGCAATGCATAAGCGTTGCTGCTGGCCTCCGGATAACCCGCCGCCCGGCTTGTCCAACCGGTCCTTGACCTCGTCCCACAAGTTCGCCCCTCGCAATGAGTGTTCGGCGGTGTCGTCGAGCACCTTCCGATTGCGCATGCCCTGCA
>JAFAQO010000465.1 GCA_019246375.1 Mycobacterium sp.
CATAGGTCTTATCGAGCCGTGCCCGTGCCTCCTCGTCGGACTTGGCACGCACCAGGCAGATCACCTTGCCGTCCACCAGGTCCATCCGCTCCAGCCATTCCAGCGCCAGATAGCGGCCCAGGAAGCCGGTCGCGCCGGTCAACAACACGGTCCGCACCTCGGCGGTGGGCTCCGGTAGGTTACGCGCAGCCGCCAGCGTCGGCGCATCGAGGAACTTGTCGAGTGTGAGGTCACTCGCGTGCACCTCGGTCGCGCTCTCCTTGTTTGAAAGACCGTGCACGGCGGCAAAGGTGGGCCGCTTCGTGCCGCCGGGCGCAAGCGCGGCCTGGACGTAGTTAGCAATGGCCTGCAGGTCACTGGCCGGGCTGACGATGACACCCACCGGCACGTCGATGTCGAAGATCTCGTGCAGCAGGTTGCCGAATGTCAACGCCGACAACGAGTCTCCACCCAAGTCGGTGAAGCGCGCGTCGGGGCGCAGGTCGGTGGTCGCGGTGCCCAGCATGGCGGCCGCGGCCCGGCTGATGGTTTCCAGCACCGGCCGCTGCGCGCCGTTGCGGCGCAGTTCGCTCAACTCGTTGGCCTGGCCTTCGGCCAACTCGGCGTAGAGCTGTTCGAGCCGTTCGCCATAGTGCTGCTTCAGCTTCGGCCACGCCAGCTTGCGGATCCCGGTCAGCAAACCGTTCTCCAGGCTGAACGGCGTGGTCTCGATGATGAAGTCGCGCGGCACCTCATAGGACTGCAGGCCGGTCTCTTTCGCGACGCTCTGCAGCGAATCGGCAATCATCGGCTTGAGTGTCTCAAGATCGAAGCGCGCCAGTGCGTACTCGGTCGGCACCACCACCGCCAACAGGTAAGGCTGCGCGCTGTTGCCGTAGACGTAGATCTGGCGAACCAATGGGCTGTTGCCGAACTCGGCCTCTAGCTTCGCCAAGGTGACAAATTCGCCCTGTGCGAGCTTCAAAACGTTGTTGCGGCGGTCGACGTACACCAGCCGGCCGGGAGCGACCTCGGCGAACACGTCGCCGGTCCGGTAGTAGCCGTAGGCGTCGAACACGTTGGCGGTGGTTTCCGCCCGCTTGTAGTAGCCGGGGAACATGTTCTCGGTCTTGAGCAGCAGTTCGCCGCGCGGATGCGGCCGGTCGGTGCTGAAGTAGCCCAGATCCGGAACGTCGACGAGCTTGTAGTCGATGACCGGCGGACGCTGTATTTCACCGTCGAACAACACCATCCCGGCCTCGGTGGACCCGTAGCCGTCCATCAGATGCATCTCGAGCAGGGATTCGACCCAGTTCCGCAACTCCGGGGAAGTGGGCGCCGAGCCTGTCATCGCGAAGATGAACCGCCCGCCGAGGAGCTCTTGGCGCACATCGACCAGCACCTGAGACTCGGCGCTATCCCGGCTGAGTCCCGCGGCTGTCCGGCGGTCTACCTCGCTGACGAATTCGCCGTACAGCATCTCCCAGATGCGGGGTACGAAGTTGAGCTCAGTGGGCCGCACCAGGCGCACATCCTCCAGCAGCGTCGAGAGATCGGTCTTGGCGGCGAAGTAGGCGGTGCCGCCGTTACCGAGCGTGCCGTAGAGGATGCCGCGCCCCATGACGTGGCTCATCGGCATGAAGTTGACCGTGATCGACGCGGCACTCGGCCCGAACCAGTTCTTGGTCGACCTGTTCCACATCTTGGCGACGTTGCTCTGTGGGTACATCGCACCCTTGGGCGCGCCGGTGCTCCCGGAGGTGTAGATCAGCAACGCCAATGGGCCTTGCGAATTACCCCGGCCTAAGTCGCCCGGCTCGAAGGCCGGCGCGGCAGGTAACGCCGCACCGCGTTCCCGAACCTCGCTCAGCGTCTCAACGGTGATACCGATGTCGGCGAGCCGCTCGTGCGCGCTCTGCAGCGCCTCACGGTTGTCATCGAGCTCGCCGCGGTAGTCGAACACCACCACCCGTCCGGGCTTGTGCCCGGCTTCCGCAGCGGCGACGAGCAAGTCGACAGCGTCGGAGAGGTAGTCGATGCTCGCCGCGAACAGAGTGGGCTCGGTCTCGGTCATGATCGGCTGCAGCTGGGCGGTCGCAACGCTGGTCTGCAGCGGAACCGCCACCGCGCCGACGAGACCCAGCGCGATGTCAATCGTGGTGTAGTCGACGCTGCTGAAGCCCAGCACGCACACTCGGTCACCGGGCGCCACCAGCCCGTCGGCCAGCGCGCGGGACAGCGCGTCGACTCGCTTGCCGAGCTCGCCGTAGGTAACGGTGTCAAACCATGGGCGCAGTTGGGCGGACGTGCGGCCGGTCTGCGGGTCTTTGGCCAGCTCGTAGGCGCGTTGGGCGAGCGCGGGCCGGTCGGCGTAACCCTCCAGCACGGCGCGAACGACCTGCGGGAATCGCAGTCCAGCCTGCTCGATGGCGGCGCTCACCGCTTCACTGGGCCGGGCGGCGGCGAACTGCGGGTCGCTAGTTGCCAGCTCTGCGACACGACGCTCTAGGCGTTCCTGGATATCAATTGGCATAAAAGGACCTCGAACTAGTCACTTGGGAAGTTTGGTCGGCGCGACGCTGCACCTGACCGAAACTACGTTAGCAAAGCTAAACTTATTCCCGGAATGACACTACTGGCCTGCTGCTGTGAGATAACAGACACGGACTGCAACGTCAGTGAGCGCGCACAGTCTCGGCGGCTGCTGGTACCGCTACGCCGAAGTGCCGTTGCAAGTAGCCGACGAGTTCGGCTTCTTCGTTTGTGCGGCAGTGGAATCCGATATACCCGTCGGGGCGGATCAGAAACATGCCGGGAGTGCTGACGCCATAGGCGGCATGGGTGCGCATTGTGGGATCGCGCAGCACGGTTACTTCGTCGTCTGGACTGGTGCCGGTGGTGATCACCATCGGACGCACCAGTCCCTGGGTTGCTGCGCTCAACCGATGTCCGATGGCCGCCAGCTCGCCGAGGTCGGCTGCACGCCGGCGGCCCTGGAAGATCAAAAGGCGGAAGTCGGGCGCGCGGAACTGGGCGAACAACGATGTCGGCCGTCCCGAGGGGTCCACGAGTTCGCCATCCGGAGCGCGGTCGCCTGCCTTAGGGCCCCGTCGGACGCTGTCAGTGTCCTCGGACAACACGGACGCGCGGTAGTTCACGCCCAGTTGGGAACCTCGCCTCAGGATAAAGTCGGCGACCGCGTTGAGGACCGCGGGCACCCGCATCAGTGGGAAAATAATGCGGTCCATCAAAATATCGGCGAGCGGGGAGCCGGAGACCCGCAGCCGGTGGTTGACATCGGTCTGCCGCAACACGTCGTGGCCCACGGGCAGCCGCTCGGCTTCGTAGCTGTCCAGCAGCGTTTCGGGAGCTCCGCGGCTGATAACCAGCGCCAGTTTCCAGGCCAGATTGTAGGCGTCCTGGATCCCGGTGTTCATGCCCTGACCGCCGATCGGGCTGTGGACGTGCGCGGCGTCGCCGGCCAGCAAGGCATGCCCTTTGCGATAGTGGCTGACGATGCGGTGGTGCACGACGAAGTTGGAAAGCCATACCGGCTCACCGATTGTGGTGGTGGTGTCGCGAGCGCGTTCGCGCAGCAGGCGTTGAAATAACTCGACGGAGGCCTGGGGCACGTTTCCGTCGGCGTCGGGAAAAATCTGCGCCGCGAGTCGCCACACGCCCGGTTCGCGGAACGGCATGGCGGCCATCAATCCCTGGTCGTTGAGCCACAAAGTCATCAGGCCCTCAGCAAGGTCGCTGTCGAGGTGGACATCGGCCTGAACGAATTGATCGGGATAATCCTTTCCGGGGAAAGGTATTTGCAGCAGGGTGCGCACGGTGCTGTGGGCGCCGTCGCAACCGACCAGCCACTTCGCCCGCACCCGTTCGACTTGGCCTGAGGTCAGGTCGGCGACGTCGGCGACGATGCCGTCGGGGGTCTCTTCAACTCCGCGCAGCTCCCGCTGACATTCGACACGGCCGCCCAGCTCGACAAGCTTGTCCCGCAGTGCCTTTTCCACCACGGCCTGATTTGCGAAGACGATCCCGCGGTAGGGCCGATCGAATCGTCGAGCGGGATCGACACGGGAGCCGGTCCGGATGCGGGCGATCTCGGTACCGGCCCGCATGATGCGGATACCCTCCGCCCGATATGCTTCGGCGACTATCTTCGCCGCGATCCCCAGATTGTCGAGGACTTCCACGGCTCGTGGCTGTAGACCATTGGCCCGCGATGTCGACGGGAACTGGGCGTACTTATCGATGACGCGACAGCCGATGTCACGGCGCCGGAGCTCGCAGGCCAGCATCAGTCCGACAGGACCGGCTCCGACAATCAGCACATCGGTTTGGTTCGACATGACCCACTCCCACAAGATACGGACCGTTTCCTATGGTGTCAAATTCTACGTCGTCAGCGTAAGATACGCAACGTGTCTAATCGAGAAAACGGGTCACCTGCCCACGTCGCCGTCCGGCGCCGCGACGACGTCCTGATGTCAGCTATCCGGGACGCGGTCAAGGAGGAGCTGGCCGAACGTGGCTACTCCGGTGTGACCTTCGAAGGGGTCGCCCGCCGGGCCAGGACGAGCAAACCCGTGCTCTATCGGCGATACCGGTCTCGGGCGCACATGGTCGCCGACGCGCTGCCGACCCTGCGATGGCAACCAGAGCGGACAGTCCCGGCGAAAACGCTGCGCGAGGACTTGTTGATACTGCTCAACGAGATGCTGGACCGATTTCACCAAATCGGTATCGAAACCTATCGCAGCCTCTTCGCCGAGGCCGATGACGAACTTCTCACAGACATCGGCGCCCAGCTGGAGCAGTGGATCCGCCGAACGGTCGGTCCCGCACTGTCGGATGCGCGTGACCGCGGCGAAATCGGTGGCGCCGAGATTCCCGACCGC
>JAFAQO010000244.1 GCA_019246375.1 Mycobacterium sp.
ACTACGTCTACATCGACGTCCGTCACCTCGGTGAGGATGTGCTCGAGGCCAAGCTGCCCGACATCACCGAGTTCGCCCGTACCTATCTGGGCGTGGACCCGGCGCACGAGCTGGTCCCGGTGTACCCGACGTGTCACTACGTGATGGGCGGCATCCCGACTACGGTCACCGGACAGGTGTTGCGGAACAACACCGCGACCGTGCCGGGGCTGTACGCGGCCGGTGAATGCGCGTGTGTGTCGGTGCACGGCGCCAACCGGCTGGGCACCAATTCGCTGTTGGATATCAACGTGTTCGGTCGCCGGGCGGGCATCGCCGCGGCCAATTACGCGCTGGGCCATGACTTCGTCGAGTTGCCGCCGGACCCGGCGGCGATGGTGGTCGGCTGGGTGGGTGACATCCTCTCCGAGCATGGCAACGAACGCGTCGCCGACATCCGCGGCGCCTTGCAACAGTCGATGGACAACAACGCCGCGGTCTTCCGCACCGAGGAGACGCTCAAGCAGGCGCTCACCGACATCCACGGTCTCAAGGAACGGTACTCGCGAATCAGCGTGCACGACAAAGGGAAACGGTTCAACAGCGACTTGCTGGAAGCGATCGAGCTGGGCTTCCTGCTGGAGCTGGCCGAAGTCACCGTGGTGGGTGCTTTGAATCGCAAGGAGTCGCGCGGCGGCCACGCCCGCGAGGACTACCCGAACCGCGACGACACCAACTACATGCGCCACACCATGGCCTACAAGCAGGGCAGCGACCTGCTGACCGACATCCGGCTGGACTTCAAACCGGTGGTGCAGACCCGCTACGAGCCCAAGGAACGGAAGTACTGATGACCGGCGACCCGCCGCTCCCGCCTGTCCCTGCAGGTGCGGTGATGGTGACGTGCAAGATCGCGCGCTTCAATCCGGAAAACCCGGAGGAGTACGCCGATTCCGGCGGCTGGCAGAGCTTCCGGGTGCCGTGCTTGCCCAGCGACCGGCTGCTCAACCTGTTGATCTACATCAAGAGCTACCTCGACGGAACGCTGACCTTCCGGCGGTCCTGCGCGCACGGGGTGTGCGGATCGGACGCCCTGCGGATCGACGGGGTCAACCGGCTGGCGTGCAAAGTGCTGATGCGCGACCTGCTGCCTCGAAAGCCCGGCAAGCAGCTGACAATCACGGTCGAACCGATCCGCGGGCTGCCGGTGGAAAAAGACCTCGTCGTCGATATGGAGCCGTTCTTCGACGCCTATCGCGCGGTCAAACCATACTTGATCACCAGCGGTAACCCGCCGACCCGGGAACGGATTCAAAGCCAGGCCGACCGCGCCCGCTACGACGACACCACCAAGTGCATCCTGTGCGCAGCTTGCACCACCAGCTGCCCGGTGTTCTGGCATGAGGGCAGCTACTTCGGGCCGGCCGCGATCGTCAACGCGCACCGCTTCATCTTCGACAGCCGCGACGAGGCCGCCGCCGAGCGCCTCGACATCCTCAACGAGGTCGACGGCGTGTGGCGCTGCCGCACCACGTTCAACTGCACCGAATGTTGTCCACGCGGCATCGAGGTGACCAAGGCGATCCAGGAAGTCAAGCGCGCGCTGATGTTCGCGCGCTGAGCGTTCGATTGCCGCGCTCTTCCTAGGGACATTGCACGTAGCTAACCACCCGATGGTGGGCGGGGCCATCACCCCGCTGGTACCCGACCAACGCAAACCTGAACCAGCCGCCGACAAGGGCTGCGATCCGGCCAGTGCGCGAGTACGTGACCAACGTCAGCCGGCGGATGAGCGAGTAACCATCATCCGCGGCCACACACACCCCCCACCGTGCTCACCGGCGCCAAAGCAGCAGACCTCATCGCGACAGCGAACCGGTGAATACTGCAAGCCGATGCGCCACAGCATAGTTCGCGGCCACAACCACCTCGCCGCGACACTAGCTATGCGCGGTGGGCTGATGACCGCTTAGCGCGTCGCGCAGTGCGGCCCGGGTGCTGATGCCCAGCTTCGGGTAGGCGCGGTAGAGGTATGTGCCTACGGTGCGTGGTGAGAGGAACAGTTCGGCGCCGATCTGTTTGTTGGTGAGCCCGCGGGCTGCCATTTGGGCGACTTCGTATTCCTTGGCGGTGAGGCCGGCCGTCTCGCCGCCGGATGCGGGCGCGTCGGTCAGCTTTTGTATCTGGCCATCGACCCGCGACACCCATGGATGGGCGCGCAGCCGCTCGAAGGTGGCACGGGCGAGGTCGAGCTGGCGGCGCGCCTCGACATCGGCCCCCGCGGACCGCAGGCGCTCGCCGTACGAAAGCCGTACCCGTGCAACGTCAAACGGACATTGATGGATGTCCTCGGGCCCCAAGGCACGCAAGAACAAGTCATTCGCGGCTGTCGGATCGGAAGTGGTCAATGCCTGCGCTGCGGTCACCCACATCGCTAACCGTGGCGAGATGCGGTCGACGCGCAGTGCACGCGCCGCCGCGACGTGTCGGCGCGCCTCGGGGATGCGACCGGTGTGGACTGCGGCCTCGACGAGGTCGAAGAACACCCACAGCGCAGTCGGGGTCTGTTCCGCAAACTCGCCTGGAGCGCTGATCGCGCTGGCATGCCGGTATGCCGCATCGAAATCCGCTCGTCCGGCGGCCGACAGCGTGAGGACGTGACGCGCATACAGCCGCCATAGTCGAGCGTCGTGAGCGTTGGCGGTTTCCAGCAGCATGTCCACGGATTGCCTGGCAGCGGCGTCATCGTCCCGCGCAGCCGCCATCAACCCATTCAGGTATTCGACGTACGCGACGGACAACAGGTTGCCTTGATCACCCAATCGC
>JAFAQO010000472.1 GCA_019246375.1 Mycobacterium sp.
CACCGTCGCGTTCGGATTGCGGTTGGCGACCTTGGCGTTCAACTGGTTCACCTCATCGATCAGGGTTTGTTTGCGGTTGCTGTCGTTCACGCTCTGCACGCTGTCGTTCACGGCCGCCAGCCGGTCCTGGGCCTGGTCCCATTGGCCCTGGGTGATCATCTGCTGAATGTTGGCAAGTTCGGTCTTGGCGGATAGCTCGACCTGATCGTCATGGACCGACGGCAGCTCACCGAACAGCAGCGTGTGCAAGCCGTAAAGCGGGTCGCCGGGATGAGCATCGCCCACCATCGCCCCGAACCCCCCCAAGGCCAGCATGGCTGCGGCGACCGAACCGACCACCCTCGGCGCGCGGCGGGCATACCTGCGGGCCGCCAGGCCGCTGCCCAGCGCCGCGATAGCCTCTTCATCCGACACCAGTGCACTTGCCGGTGGCCATCTCAGCTCGTCACGCCACTCCTCGAGCAGGCCGGCGAGCACGTCATCGCCGGGATCGGTGAACTCGACGGGCTCACGTGCGGCGAGCGCATCGAGGAACCGGTCCGTGCCGGCCAGCGCCTCCAGCGTTGGCTGATCTGCCGGTGTTCGGCCGAACTCAGGCATAGTCGCGTCCCGCCGCAATGAGTTCGGACTTCAGCCGCGCCAGCGCCCGATGCTGTGCCACCCGGACCGCGCCAGGGGTGGTGCTGACGGCGGCGGCAGTCTCTTCAGCGCTCAGGCCGACGACGACACGCAGGATGAGGATCTCGCGCTGCTTGTCGGGCAAGATCTCGAGCAACTCGTTCATCCGGGCAACCGAATCGGCTGCAATGGCCAACTGCTCCGGGCCCGGCTCAAGCGACCGCCCGTCGGGAACGGAATCGGCGGGATACGACAGATCGCGGCCGGCGGCACGATGCGCGTCAGCTACCTTGTGTGCTGCGATGCCGTAGACGAAAGCCAGGAACGGACGTCCCTGATCGCGGTAGCGCGGCAGCGCCGTAATGGCGGCCAAGCACACCTCCTGTGCCACGTCATCAGGCGAAAGACCGTTCCGCTCTGCCGTGCCAACTCGGGCGCGACAGTACCGAACCACGATCGGTCGGATGGTCTCCAGCACTTCCCGAAGCGCGTCCCGATCGCCCGCCACCGCCTCAGCAACAACTGCGTCGAGACGTTCTCCTTGAATTGTCATCGGCGGCGGTATCTCCAACGTTACGAACCGGACGCATCCCGGCGCAGTGACAGAGATTGACCATAACGGCTGATTCGCCGTTCAAGCGTTAGCCACGCGCCAGTGTCCGCCGGCGTGGCGCACCAGCTCCGCACACTCGTCGCGCATGGTCCGCAGCGCTCGGGCCGTGTGCGCGCCGCTTCCGATATCGATCAGCAAACAAGCCAGCGCCCAATGCAGCGGAATCAGCCCGAACCTGCCGGCGGCGTCCAGCGCAGCGTCACCAACAACCCGCGCCCGATCGATGTCGCCGGCGCTGCACAGTGCGGCGGCCAACACCATCTCGCTCTTGACTCGGTGCCGCGCCGACCCGGCGCCCCCAACCGCCGACGCAGCCAACTGCGCCGCGACCTCGGCATGCCGGACCGCCGTCACGCCGGCTCCGGTAGCCATCGCCAGCTCGGCCGCGACCCAGCCCCGCCGTAAAGTCAGCCGCTGCGCCGGTGCCGCTGCAGATACTTGCTCGGCCCTGCTCAATAACGTCGCCGCGGCGGCGAAACGGCCTACACCGAGCGCGTCGGCCGCCAACCCGATCAGGGCGTCGGCGCCGGCCTCGGGATCACCGCCGGCCAACGCCAGCGCGCGTCCGTCCCAGCGCCGGGCCAGCGTGTGCCAGCCAAGCTGGCGCAGAAAAGATGCCTGCGTGCTGTGCGCCAGTGAGGCCAGTCGGCCGGCCGGCGCGGTGCGCACGAGCGCTTCGAGGTCACAGCGTGCGCTGCAGTAGCGGCCTTGTCCGCCGGCCGCGACGGCGCGCAGCCATAACTGCTGCTGCGTGGTCGCTGTCGGCAACGGCCAGCAGCCGGGCTGGTCCCCGAAGGCGGCAGCCGTTAGAGTCGCCTCGATCATGACGGGTAGCAATCGCAGAGTGCGGTAGTTAAAATCTCGTGGTTTCTAAGTTACGACAAGATTAAAGTGTGAACCCGGTGCCGAGAATCCGGTTACCGGACGAGTCCAGACCCGACCCGGGAAATCCCGAGATCGCCCCACGTCGGATACGCGTTTGCACTTCGACAATTGCCGCGCAGTGGTGAACGGGAAGTTAAATCGCAACCCCCAGTAGGCTATTCGGCCGGGCACCCGCCGGTTGACTGAAATTCGTCAGCACGCCTACGTTTAACGTTCACGAGTGGTCACCGGTGAC
>JAFAQO010000534.1 GCA_019246375.1 Mycobacterium sp.
AACTCCTGGCCTGACGGGGCGACCACACCGTTCCGCAGCGAGAAGGCGACGAACTGGGAGGGCGCGTTTCGGGTGCCGGAAATGATCCGGTGGCCCGGCAAGATCGCGCCGCGATCGATGTCTAATGAGATCGTGCAGCACCATGACTGGCTGCCCACGTTTCTGGCCGCGGCTGGCGAGCCCGACATCGTCGACAAGCTCAAAGCCGGCCACACCATAGGGGACAAGACCTACAAGGTGTGCATCGACGGCTACAACCTGCTGCCCTACCTCACCGGTCAGCAGGACCACAGCCCCCGGCGGGGCTTCATCTACTTCTCCGATGACGGCGACGTCCTCGGCATTAGGTATGACAACTGGAAATTGGCGTTCATGGAGCAACGTTGCCCCGGCACGCTGCAGATCTGGTTCGAGCCGTTCACGCCGTTGCGCGCACCGAAGGTGTTCAACCTGCGTACCGATCCCTATGAGCGCGCCGACATCACCTCGAACACCTACTGGGACTGGGTGATCGACCGCATCTTCCTGGCATTCTACGGATCGGCGCTCGCCACCCGGTTCCTGGAAACGTTCAAGGAGTTCCCGCCACGCCAAGAGGCGGCATCGTTCACCATCAACCACGCCGTCGAAGAACTCAACAAGTTCCTCGCCGATAGGAGCCGATGAGTGGACTGCGCGTGATTGGTGTGCCGACGGGTCTGCCAAACCAGCGGTCAAGAACGAGCTTCGCGGGGCGCAGAGCCTAACGCGTCGTCCTATCGTGTTCAATCGACGAAATGTTGAGCTTGGAAGAGATCTCGGATCGCCTCGAGATCCAGCAACTACTGACCGACTACTCCGCGGCGATCGAAAAGCGCCGCTTCGACGACCTCGACCAAGTGTTCACCGAAGACGCCTACATCGACCTTTAGGCGGAAGAATGGCACCCGCTCGACCGGGCACCTGCGCTGCTGAGGCCGCTACTAGCGTCGTGTTTGAACGTGCCCGCCGTGGTGGGGAAGGCCAAGTGGTGGGCGCAAGCGGCGGGCTGATGGGTGCAGGCTGAGGGCTTCGCTTCACCGAAGAGATTGCACGCCAGGAGCGATCAGCGCGAGAAGGGATTATCACCATGACGATGCCCACCGTGACAATAGCCTGCGGCCAGTACGACACGACCCGCGCGCTTTTCGACGGCACCGCGGCTGTTGCGGGCGCGACCGTCGCGATGCACACTGCGCGCACCCTGCCCGAGATCTTTGCGGGGATGATGCGGCGCCACGAGTTCGATGTCTCCGAACTGGGATTGACGTTCTACCTTCGAGGGATTGACTCCGATCCGCACGATTTGCCGTATGTCGCCATCCCCGCGTTTCCCAATCGTGTGTTCCGGCATTCGTGTGTTTTCGTCCATGCCGACAGTGGCATAGCCGAGCCGGCCGACCTCCTGGGCAAGACGATCGGCGAGTTCGGAATCTATGGCCAAGACTCCGGCGTGTGGGCCAAGGGCGCATTGATGGATGACTACGGCTTCAAGCCGGGGGACAACCGGTGGGTGATCGGGGGCCTTGACGTACCGGGCGCTCCGTTCGACTTCGTTTCTCACCCACATCCAGCTGACCTCGACATCAGGGCGGCCCCCGCGGACAAGTCTTTGGGTTCGATGCTTGAGACGGGCGAGATCGACGCCTTGTTCACCGCGAACGTCCTGCAATGCGTCCTGGATGGGTCACCTCACGTGCGGCGCTTGTTCCCCGACTACGAGGTGGTGGAACGTGCCTATTTCGGGCGGACGGGAGTCTTCCCGATCATGCATGCGGTCGTCATCTCACGTCGCCTGCTGAATCCGCACCCCGCGATGGGACGCGCTGTGTACGAGGCGTTCCTGGCAGCAAAAGATATTGCTGCCGAACGCTATCGACAGGGCCGTAGGCTCTACGAGGTCCAATCCATGGTGCCCTGGATGAACTCACTGGTCGAGCGAAACGCCGCACAGTTTGCCGACGACTGGTGGCCGTATGGCATGTCGGCAAACCGTCAGGCGATCGAGACTTACCTGCGTTACCACTTCGAACAAGGACTGTCCTCCCGTCGGTGGTCCGCCGACGAGATATTCCTTCCCGAACTACTCGATACCTGACGGACGTCAGCGCAAAGGGTTACACGCGGTGGGCTGGGGCGGTCGTGTTCAATCGAGCCATGCTGAGCCTGCAGGAAATCTCCGATCGATTGGAAATCCAACAACTGGTGACCGACTACTCCACGGCCATCGATCAGCGGCGCTTCGACGACCTCGATGAAGTATTCACCCCAGACGCCTACATCGATTACCGCGCAATGGGCGGGATCGACGGCCAGTACCCCGAGGTGAAAGCATGGCTGGCCCAGGTATTGCCGAACTTCGCCAACTACGCGCACATGCTGGGCCTGCCGTCGATCCGGCTCGCCGGCGACTCCGCGACTGCACGGACCTTCTGCTTCAACCCGATGGTTTTCGGGGGCGAGCGCCCCAGCACCATGTTGCTCGGGCTCTGGTACGACGACCAGTTCATTCGCACCGCGGACGGGTGGCGCATGAGCCGTCGCACCGAAATCAAGTGCTTTGACCGGCCTCCGTTACGCCCAACGTGACGCTGGAGTCACACTCAGCGGCCATCGTGACCCTGACGTCACGATCACGCCTACTCAGCGGATTTCGCCTGGCCATCCGCGTTCTGGCACAATGGGCGGCTGTCCGTCGCGCGACGCACTTCTTTCGGGGTGCTTGCACGGCTGGTCACACACGCGAGGCAAAACCGGGTCCGGGCACCCCGTCCGAATCGCTGAATTGCAGCGTGACACGTACAGGAGAAGTCGCTTAATCATGGCCGTGAAAATCAAGCTGACCCGGCTCGGCAAGATCCGCAATCCCCAGTACCGCATCGCCGTCGCGGACGCGCGGACCCGGCGCGACGGCCGCGCCATCGAGGTCATCGGCCGCTACCACCCCAAGGAAGAGCCGAGCCTCATCGAAATCGACTCCGAACGGGCCCAATACTGGCTTTCGGTCGGAGCCCAGCCCACGGAACCCGTCCTGAAGCTGCTGAAGATCACCGGTGACTGGCAGAAGTTCAAAGGGCTGCCCGGCGCCGAGGGCAGGTTGAAGACCGTTGAGCCCAAGCCCAGCAAGCAGGAGCTGTTCAACGCCGCCCTGGCTGCCGCCGACGGCGCACCGACCACCGAGGCCACCACACCGAAAAAGAAACCCCCAGCTAAGAAGGTCGCCGCGAAGAAGGCTTCCGAGCCTGAGCAACCCGCCGACCCTGACCAGGTCGCCGCCGGCGGTGAGCAGTCCGAGCCCGCGCCCGAGAGCTAACCGGCCCGATGAGCACTGTCGTCGTCGACGCCGTCGAGCATCTGGTCCGCGGGATCGTCGACAACCCCGACGAGGTCCGGGTCGATCTGGTGACCAGCCGGCGCGGACGCACTGTGGAAGTGCATGTCCACCCAGACGATCTCGGCAAGGTGATTGGTCGCGGCGGACGCACCGCGACCGCGTTGCGCACGCTGGTCGCCGGGATCGGCGGTCGCGGTATCCGCGTCGACGTGGTGGACACCGACCAGTAGCGGAGCGCTGGCCATGGACCTGGTGGTCGGGCGCGTGGCGAAGGCGCACGGCGTTACCGGAGAAGTCGTCGTCGAAGTCCGCACCGACGATCCCGATAGCCGGTTCGCGCCGGCAAACACGCTGCGGGCCAAGGGACCTCGCGAGCGTGGCGAAGGCCGCGAGTATGTCGTCGAGGCGGTGCGCGAGCACGGCAACCGGCTGCTGGTGCGGTTTGCCGGGGTTGCCGATCGTGACTCGGCCGCCGCGCTACGTGGCAGCTTGTTGGTTATCGACTCCAATGACCTGCCGCCGATCGACGACCCGGATGAGTACTACGACCACCAGCTTGAAGGTCTTCGGGTGCGTACGACATCCGGCCAGGAAATCGGCACCGTCGCTGAGGTGCTGCACACTGCCGCCGGTGAACTGTTGGCGGTCAAACGTGATGACGCCGACGAGCTATTGGTGCCGTTCGTGAGTGCGATCGTAACGTCGGTATCGCTCGACCATCACACCGTTGAGATCGACCCTCCAGACGGCCTGCTGGATCTGAGCTAGCGGTGCGTGTCGACATGAAAATTGACGTTGTGACGATCTTCCCGGCCTACTTGGACCCGCTGCGCCAATCATTGCCCGGCAAGGCGATTCAGTCGGGTCTGGTCGAGCTGGAGGTGCACGATCTGCGGCGCTGGACCCACGACGTGCACCGCTCGGTGGACGATGCGCCCTACGGCGGCGGCCCCGGGATGGTGATGAAGGCACCGGTCTGGGGCGAAGCGCTCGACGAAATCTGTTCACCTGAAACGCTTCTGGT
>JAFAQO010000331.1 GCA_019246375.1 Mycobacterium sp.
GCTCCGAGACAATCGGGCCAGCGTTCTTCTCGCCACGCTGTTCCGCGAGTGGAAGTATCTCGGCTGTCTCGCGCAGCGTCGCTTCGTCAGGCAGCAAAAGCCCGTTCGGTGCCCCGATCCCGTAGGCGTAGATCAGGGGTGTGCGGACCCGACAGCCAGTGGCAGCTGTCCAGGTAGGCAGTGACGTCAGTTGCGCTCGCCATCGTCTTTAGGGTCGGCCAGCTGGAGATCAAAACAATGATGCATCAGATGCCGGCGCCAGAAGCCGCGGGCGTGGGATTTACCAAGACCCGCCGAGAACGTGGCCCGGTTCGGCATCACGGTAAACCCGATCTGCCCCAACGCGGCGACAGCCAAGGTGCCGGTGTGCCGCCGGACAAGCTGGCCGAGTTCACCGCGGCTATCCCTATTGGCAGGCTCGCCGCACCCGACGAGGGAGCGCCGGCGGTCGGCTTGGTTGCCAGTGCAGCGGCAGGCTAGATCGCCGGTACCGTGCCGCGGATCGACCGCAGCATGCCGATGTCGCGGGTTCGCCTGCAGGGCAAGGTGTTTGCGGTCGTTGAGGGGAACGCGAGTACAGTAGCTCCGATGGCTGTCGCCCCGTCGAATGAGCGGATGATCGCCGGGGTCGCCGCCGCGTCCGTCGCGCTCGGGGTAGCCCAGCTGGTGGGCATCCCGTTCGGTGCGCGGGCCGATGCGCGTGCTGCGATCGGCTCAGTGGTCGTCGACTTGACACCGGGGCCCATCAAAGAGTGGGCGATTCAGACCCTGGGCTCTCTGGACAAACTCTTCGTGGCCGTCGTCGTGCTTGTAGTGCTCGCGACGATCGCTGCAATCGCCGGGACCCTCGAGACTCAGCGCCGCCCGCTCGGCAGCGCCGTGATCGCCGCGGCGGGCGTCCTGGGATGCATCGCAGTTCTGTCGCGGCAGGGTGCGACAGCACTCGACACGATCCCCACCGTCGCGGGCGCCGCCTGCGGGGTGGCGGCCCTACGCTTGCTCACGCGTCGGTTTTGGCCCGGCCTGGGAGACCCGGAAGACAGAGCCGCCCACGACGAGCCGGATGCCGGCAGGCGCAGGTTGATCGTGTTCGGATTGCTCGGATTCGGAGCAGTGAGTGGCGTGGTAGGTGCGGTCATCACGCGGTTGGTGCATTCGGTGGCCGCTGACCGCAACAGTTTCACACTTCCCCGACCGCGCACATCGGCGCCACCAATACCTGCTGATGTGCAACCGAACGGCGTTGCGCTACCGAGCTTTGTCACCGCCAGCGCCGATTTTTACCGGGTGGACACCGCACTCAGTGTTCCCCAACTCAGCCACGGCGACTGGCGGCTGCGCATCCACGGCATGGTGGACCGCGAAGCCACCTACAGCTTCGGCGACCTCGCCGACTTCGACGTCGTCGAAATGGTGACGACGTTAGCCTGCGTGTCGAATCCCGTTGGAGGCAGGCTGATTTCGACGGGCATCTGGACAGGCTACCGGGTGGCTGATCTGCTGGCGGTGGCCGGTGTGCACCCGGACGCCGATATGATGCTCTCGACGTCGATCGACGGGTTCACCGCCGGCACGCCAGTGGAGGCGCTCACCGATGGCCGCGACGCGCTCCTGGCGGTCGGCCTCAACGGTCAGCCGCTGCCGATCGAGCATGGCTACCCGGCCCGGCTGGTAGTACCCGGGCTCTACGGGTACGTGTCGGCCACCAAGTGGGTCGTCGAGATGGAACTGACCCGCTTCGACAGAGCAGAGGCGTACTGGACGCGGCAGGGCTGGGCACCGCGTGGACCGATCAAGACCGAGTCGCGGATCGACGTGCCGAAAGGTGGTCAAAAGGTGCCGATGGGGCCCATGGTGTTTGGCGGTGTCGCGTGGGCACAGAATCGTGGCGTGCGGGCCGTGGAGGTCCGCATCGACGATGGCGTGTGGCAGCCCGCTGAACAGGGCGCGAGCTATTCCAACGAGACGTGGCGGCTGTGGAGCTTCCCGTGGCAGGCGAAAAGCCCTGGGAAGCACACCATTACCGTGCGCGCCACCGACAACACCGGAGCTGCCCAAACTGCAGATCAGGTTGGTACCGTCCCCGACGGCGCCACCGGCTGGCACACGGTGGACTTCACCGTGGCGGAGACGTGAAGCACTATTTCGACGAGAGTTTCCGCCAACTGAATACCGCAATCACGATGCCGATCAGCACCGTGATCGGACCAATGATGGACCAGGTCGTGGTGTTGCTCATCGGGCTACCACCAAGCACCCCGAATCCCTGGAGCGCCCAGATCAGACCGAACACTGCGACGATCAACCCGACCGCGAGTGTAACGACGAAAGCCCTTCGCATACAGGGATGCTACGCGCCGGAGAGGGATGTCGCGCCTTGCAGACCGCGCAGGCCATGGCTGATCCCAAGGATTTCGCAGGGTCGGCTGGATCGCCTGTAATCCCGGTGCTATTGGGCTAGCTTTGGCACCCTCGGCCACAGCCGCTGTCGGGACGGCCAATCAGGACGCCGTCTTCGTCACGTTGTGCGAGAGTAATGGTGTCCACGACGCCGATGGTCCTGCTGCTGAGGAGCGTGAACTAAGAACCACCGGTGTCTCAGACACCGTACGAATCGCGCTGCAGCAAGCGGCTGCCAAGTCCGCGCACGACTACTTCCGCCGGCAGACTGGGATGCGATTGAAGGACACAGGGCGGCAACGGAACTGGCCTATCGCAGTGACGATTCGCGTTCACGAGCTGGCAAAGGAACTCGGCGTGACGTCCAAGGAGATACTCATCGCGTGCTCGAATCACGGAGAGTTCGTCAAGTCGTCGAGCAGTACGTTGGAGGGGCCCCTCACTAGAAGGCTCCGCGAGTACCTTTGCGGCCGACGAGTTCCATCAACCCAGGGCTCTGCATGACGACCGGAGCGGCTGGCGGTACCTATGCTCGGTATCGTCGGCTGGGGCGCATGGATCCGGGTGAAGCCGGGGCGGCGCGCTTGATGCCAATTGCAGTCCGCGCCTTCGCCACCGGCAAGCGGGCCCACTACAAGATTCCCCGCTACTTCCATCTCGTCGACTAGTTCCCGATGACCGTCACCGGTAAGATCCGCAAAGTCGACATGCGCAAGGAGAGCATCGAGATCTTCGGCCTCTAACTGGAATCGGCGATTACGGCAGCGCCAACGACGTGGGCATCGCCTGCGAGTCGGCGGCCACACTCGGAGCTTCAGCGCCTCCGGTGACAGACGCCTACGCGCTCGAACGTGTTTGGTCGGCGCCGAGCGCGAGGGTGAGTTCGAGCACGGTGGTCGGGTCTTCGAGCTTGTCTCCGTAGAGCTCGCGGAGTTGGCCGATGCGGTAGCGGACCGTTTGAGGATGCACGAAGAGCGCCGCCGCGACGTCGTCGCGCCGACCGTGGTGTAGTAGCCATGCGCGCAGGGTTTCGATGAGCTTGTCTTTGACCGGCGGCCGAAGATCATCCAGCGGCGCAAGAGCTTTGGCGCGAAGGTCAGCCAGAGCATCGGTGTCCGCGCGCAGCACGAGATCGGTCAGGCAGGCGTCGGTGTCGACGGTTATGTCGGGGCCCAAATTCAGCTCGACCGCCCGCATCACGCGGTGTACAGAAGATGCGACGTCCATCCAGGCCCGGGCCGGGCCGATCACGGCGCAGCGTCCGGCGAGCGATTCGATCAATGGGGACCGCGCCCGTCCCCCGGCGTCGGGGACCAGCAGGATGGCCACTGGTTTGCCGGCCGTGTCGCTGTAGTCGTCGGGCAGTCGCAGGGTGCGCTGATCGAGCAGCGTGACGACGCCGCGTTCGTGACTGACGGGCAGGGCTACGGCGGTCAGCGTGTGCGGCGGGGACCAATCGGCGCGTTCGGCCGCCACGGCAAGATCCTCAGGTCGGGCCGTGTTGAGCAACTGCAGCGCCAGATGTTCGCGGTTGCGTTGGCGGGCCAGCCCGGTGACAGCCAGCTCGTCGCCGTGTCCGGACACGCTGAACGCCGACAGCTGGTCGATGTAGGCGAACATCAGCTCGGCGAACAGGGCCAGCGCATCACCGGCCAGCCCATAGGAAACGACGATTGCGCTCAAATCGCGCCACGCAGTCCGAGCGCCAACGCGGTAGGCAGCGAGCAGGACATCAGTGGAGCGGCCGTTGCGGGCTTCACCTCGACCCAGCGTGTAGGCGCCGTCGAGGGCGGGACCGATCGAAGTGGCGCCCGGGGCTGCGCGCGGCTCGGTGGCCTCCTTGAGGAACCCCTCCAGCGCTTGCTGCACCGCTTTCTCGATGGTGCGGCCCATCGGACCGCTGAACGCGTCGGCGTAGCTGGGCACCTCGGCGACGACCGCGGCGACCGTGCGCTCGGCAACCGAGGGCAGCGCCGACCACATCGCCGACAGCACCGTCTCCGGAAGCCATAGCTGCGCCGACATCATCTATTGTTCGCAAACAATAAAACGCACCCACACTTTCACATGTCTTGGCCAAGACTTTACCCCTTCCGGCCGTCCACCATGAATACATGACGATCTCCACGCCAGAACGGTCCCCGGTTGGCAGCGCCCAACGCCAGCTGCGCAAGCTCGCCGAGCTGGTCACCACACCGTTGGTTCCTGAAGACTTCCTCGACCTCGTGCGGCCACTGCACAACGGCACCGATCTGCGTGGCCGCATCGAGGCGATTGATCCCGAGACACGCGACGCGGCCACGGTGCGCATCCGCCCCGGCCGCGGCTGGAACACCCCTGTCGCCGGCCAATACGTGCGGATCGGCATCGACGTCAACGGGGTACGCCAGTGGCGGACCTACTCGGTGACCACCCCCGCGGATGCCGACGGCTGCTTCACCATCACCGTCAAAGCCGTCCCCGGCGGAATAGTCTCCACGCACCTGGTCCGTCGAGCGCGTGTCGGGACCCTGTTGCAGCTCGACCAGCCCGCCGGCGACTTCGTGCTGCCGACCCCGTGGCCGATCAAGGTGCTGTTCGTGACCGCCGGCAGCGGCATCACCCCGGTGATGGGCATGCTGCGCGAATCCCTGCACGACTTGGCCGACGTCGTCCTGGTGCACTGCGCCCCCACCGCCGAGGACAGCATCTTCCGCGGCGAAATTCGCACACTGGCCGCGGGCGGTCACCTTCGGCTCGTCGAAATCCACACCCAAACCGCGGGCAGGCTCACGCCCGACGCCCTGGCCGCACTGGTTCCTGACCTCGCCGAACGGCACACCTGGGCGTGCGGCCCAGCAGCGTTGCTCGACGCCCTCGAACAGCACTACGACGCTGCCGGGATCACGGATCGGCTGCGCACCGAACGATTCCAGGCCGCCGTGATCGCCACCGGCGTCGGCGGCCCCGCCACCTTCAGCCGGTCTGACACCACCGTGGACACCGACGGCGCGACCAGCCTGCTCGACGCCGGCGAGAACGCCGGAGTGCTCATGCCGTCGGGCTGCCGAATGGGGGTGTGCTTCGGCTGCGTCGTCCCGCTGCGCCGAGGCGCTGTGCGTGACCTGCGCAACGGTGAGCTCACCTCAGCCAATCCCGGCGACGGCGTGCTCGTGCAGACGTGCGTTTCCGCGGCCGCCGGGACGTGCGAACTCGACGTCTGACCACACCAACCACACCCACGTAGGAGACCTTTGATATGACCGCATTACAAAAGAAGCCGACCAGCCCGATCGCCCATCTCAGCGACGAAGACATCGCAAACCTCGGACGCGAACTCGACGCCATCCGCGACCAAGTCCTCGCCGGCCGCGGGGAATGCGACGCCGCCTACATCCGCACGGTGATCGCCACCCAACGCAGCCTGGAAGCCACCAGCCGCCTCGTGCTGCTGCTGTCGGTGTTCCCGCCCGCCTGGCTACTCGGCACCACCGGCCTGGCCCTAGCGAAAATCCTGGAGAACATGGAAATCGGGCACAACGTGATGCATGGACAGTGGGACTGGATGCGCGACCCGAAAATTCACTCCACCACCTGGGAATGGGACAACGCCTCCCCGGCAGAACAGTGGAAGCACTCCCACAACGAGCTGCACCACACCTACACCAACGTGTTAGGCAAAGACGGCGACCTCGGCTACGGAATCATGCGCGTCGACGAAGACCAGCCCTGGCACCCGTTGCATCTCGGCCAACCGCTGTGGAACTTCCTCAACGCCTGCATCTTCCAATATGGCATCGCCGGCTACGACCTCCAACTTGGCAAAAACCTGCGCAAAGACCGCCGCGGCGACCCGAAGTTTCGCGGCCAAGTCGGCGCCACGCTGCGCAAGATCGGCCGGCACGTCACCCGCGATTACCTGATCCACCCGCTGCTGTCGGGCATCTCAGCGCCAACGACGCTGACTGCCAACCTCACCGCAAATCTCATCCGCAACCTGTGGACCCACTCGGTCATCATGTGCGGGCACTTCCCTGAAGGGGTAGAGACCTTCGAGTATCACTCCATCGACGGCGAGACTCGCGGCCAGTGGTACCTGCGGCAGATGCTCGGCTCGGCCAACATCAGCGGCAGCAGCCTGACCCATCTGATGACCGGCAACCTATCCTTCCAGATCGAGCACCATCTCTTCCCCGACCTCCCCAGCAACCGCTACCAGGAGATCGCCCCCAAGGTCCAGGAACTCTTCGACCGTTACGGCTTGACCTACACCGCCGGCCCGCTGTACCGCCAGGTCGCCTCGGCATGGCGCAAGGTCATCCGGCTGTCACTACCCAACGACCTGCTGTCGTCCGATCAACCGGACCGGTCACAAACGATAGCCGCGGCGGCGTAGAAAGCCGACACGATGCAGACGGCACGGGTAAGGCGCTGGCGTACAACGCGTTTGCACCGGCGTTGTCAGTCGGGTACTTGGGTGCGCTCGGACGCTGGCTGCGTGGGTTGGTCGTGGGTGGCCGCCCAACCGGCGAGCAGTTTAAGGCGGCCTTCGAAGGGCTCGTCCGGATGGTGCCCGACAGGTCACAAGCAAACCGACAAAGCTTCCCGACAAAATACGAACACGGCTCGCTCCGATGACGAGAAGCGGCCCGCGCTCTCGACCGGTCGAACGACTGCCAGTACCGGCCGAATGCGCAACGATGAGGGAGGGCGACCGGATGTGCGTCGATAATAGCCACGAAAAGCGGGCGGCCGAACCCACGCACACCAGTTCCCGGCCGCTGCTGCCCGGTGAGGATCCGTTCTATGAGCCACCTCCTGGATTCGAATCGCTGCCGCCGGGCACGATCCTGCGCGCCCGAGGAGTCGAAATCGCATTATTCGGTGTTGTGCCGCAGAAGGTTTCGGCGTGGCAGGTGCTGTACCGCAGTTGCGATCTGAACCTGCGACCGGAGGCCGCGGTGACTACCGTGCTGCTGCCCGCCGGTACCGATCCGGCGCAGCCGCGGCCGTTGCTGGCCTACCAGTGCGCGATCGACGCGGTCGCCGACAGGCATTTTCCGTCGTATGCGCTGCGCCGCGGCGCCCGATCGCCCGGCTGTGTCCCGCAGTTCGAGCTGCTCGTCGTCGCGAACGCGTTGCTCCGCGGCTGGGCGGTGTCGATCGCCGATCACGAGGGCCGCGGCGGGCACTTCGGTGCTCCGCGCGAGCCCGGTTATCGGGTGCTTGACGGTATCCGGGCTGCGATGTCCTTCGAGCCGCTCGGCCTGGACCCCGACACACCGGTCGCGGTGTGGGGCTACTCCGGCGGCGGCATGGCCAGCTCGTGGGTCGTCGAGGTGGCCAGCGTATACGCGCCCGAAATCGGCATCGTCGGCGCGGTGCTCGGCGCCCCGGTCGGCGATCCAGGACAGACGTTGCTCAAACTCAACGGCACCCGGCTGGCCGGGTTGCCCGCGATGGTCATCGCCGCGATCCGGCACATCTATCCCGACTTGAACCGCCTGATCCGTACCCACGTCAACCTCACCGGGCTGCACCGGCTCGATGAGATCGAGAAGCTCGGCACCATCGCGGCCATCATGCGTTTTCGGTACGACGATCTCGACGACTACACCGACGAGCCGCTGGCCGACCTGCTCGCCACACCCGAGGTGGTGACGATCATCGACGACCTGCGGCTGGGAATGCGCGCGCCGACGTGCCCACTGCTGGTGGTGCAGGCCGTGCACGACCAGTTCATCGACGTCGAGGATGTTGACGGGCAGGTACGCCGCTACCTTGACGCCGGGGCGCACGTGGAATATTTGCGCGACCGGCTCAGCGAGCACATCACCTTGATGCCATTGTCGGCGCCGATAGCGCTGGATTGGCTCACCGACCGAATCGCCGGGCGGCCGCTTCCCGCGCCGGGCATTAAGACGGTGTGGTCGACCGCATGGTCGCGAAAGGGAATACGCGGCCTGCTCAGGATGGCGCTGGTTGCAGCAAAAGTCGTGATGGGTAGACCGCTGACGCCTCGCTCGTCGGGCCCGCACACCGCTCACGCACGAGATCGTCGGCCCGCGGCCTGACGACGTAGGAGTCCGGTCGGACACTGAGGTTCGTCGGTGCCACCGCAGCCTCCGATCCGTCACCGCTTCTAGGTCGGGCCGCCGGGAGCCGCTGATTGGGACGCTTCTCCAGCGCATTTCGGCCGTGCTACTCGCTGATCCGGGCACGCACGCGACGCCAGCGCCGGCGCCTAGCCCCGCGCAATGAGTCAAACTACTGAAAGGCCAACAATATTGAGACTCGCCGCGGGGTTGGGCTATGCCGCAGTGTGCACCGAGTGGTTCGACGAGTGTTTCATCGCCGCCGGCGCCGACGGCATCGAACAGGTGGTGATCCTGGCCGCGGGCCTGGACGCTCGGGCCTGGCGGCTGCCATGGGTGCACGGCAGCGTCA
>JAFAQO010000347.1 GCA_019246375.1 Mycobacterium sp.
CCCCTCAGCCGATTAGCGGGAGGCGACGCTCTTTGGCAAGTTTGTCGAGCGCCTTTTGCATGACATGGCGGACGTGAGCGTCGACCTCGTCGATGTCGGGATCCTCACCGAATTCGGCGACCACGTCAATCGGCTCGAGCACCTGCATGATGATCTTGGTCGGCAGCGGCAGGTTGACCGGCAGCACCGCCGAAAGCCCGAACGGAAAGCCCACGGAGATCGGCAAAATCTTCACCCGCATCAGTTTGTCGAGCCGCAGCAGATGCGCCAGTCCCATACCGCGAGACAGGTAAAGCTGGCTTTCCTGGCCGCCGATCCCGACGGCCGGCACAATCGGCACTCCAGCGTTCAGGGCGGCTCGGATGTAGCCGGTTCGGCCGTCGAAATCGATCTTGTTCTCCGACAGCGTGGGCCTATACACGTCGTAATCGCCGCCGGGAAACACCACGACGACGCCTCCGGAGCGCAGCGCCTCATCGGCGTTGTCGTGATTGGCGCGAATGAACCCGGTGCGTACGAAGAATTCGCCGATCGGACCGGCGAACAGCATGTCGTGGCTCAACGTGAAGACCGGCCGGTCATAGCCGAACTTCTCGTAGAAGCTGGTGGCGAAGACCGGCACGTCAACCGGGAACAAGCCGCCGGAGTGGTTGGAAACCACCAGCGCGCCGCCCGGTGGAAAGGAATCGAGTCCTCGCACCTCGGCGCGGTGATAGCCCTTGACGAGCGGACGTATCCACCTGACGATCCGTTCGGTGAAACCCGGATCCCACTTCGAGATCTCGGTCGGCTCGATCTCGGTTGCCGTCAACACTCCCCCTGAGATTCAGCGCGGGCTTGGCTACCAATGCTAATGGCCGTCCGTTTTCGCTGAGTGTGTGGGTCCGGGCGACAACTGTCGAGATGGGGCGGACACAACCCGCACACTTGCCGCCGGATGACCGATCGATACGATCGCGTCGTGAGCGAAGAAGCCGCCAACTCCGAGTCTGAAGTCCTGCTCGAGCAGCGGGACCGCATTTTGATCATCACGATCAACCGGCCGAAAGCCAAAAATGCGGTCAACGCCGCAGTCAGCCGGGGCCTCGCCGACGCCATGGACCGGCTCGACGGTGATGCGGGCCTTTCGGTGGCCATCCTGACCGGGGCGGGCGGCTCGTTCAGCGCGGGCATGGATCTCAAGGCGTTCGCCCGCGGCGAGAACGTGATCGTCGAGGGTCGCGGCATGGGCTTCACCGAACGTCCACCGGCCAAGCCGCTGATTGCGGCCGTCGAGGGTTACGCCCTGGCCGGCGGCACCGAATTGGCGCTGGCAACCGATATGATCGTGGCGTCGAAGGATTCGGCGTTCGGTATTCCCGAAGTCAAACGCGGCCTGGTCGCCGGGGGTGGTGGATTGCTGCGGCTGCCGCAGCGGATCCCGTATGCGGTCGCCATGGAACTGGCGCTGACGGGTGACAACCTGCCCGCCGAACGGGCCCACGCGCTGGGGCTGGTCAATGTGCTGGCCGAGCCGGGAACGGCGCTCGAGGCGGCGATCGCGCTGGCCGAGAAAATCACGGCCAACGGTCCGCTGGCGGTCGCCGCTACCAAGCGGATCATCACCGAGTCCCGCGGCTGGAGCCCGGAGACCATGTTCGCCGAGCAGATGAAGATCCTGATGCCGGTGTTCGCCTCCGACGACGCCAAGGAAGGCGCAGTGGCTTTCGCCGAGAAGCGCCCGCCGCGCTGGACGGGGACCTGAGTGCTGCGCCGAATGAAGCCCTGCGAGAAGTTGATGAAAAGCGGCCGAGCGTTGCACCGCGCCTAACGATATATTGGTTAGGTGACCTACGATACAATTTTGGGTGTCGGTGTAAGGTCCGAGCCGCTGACAGGTTTTGAAAAGGTTGAGGCGCAAAGACATCGAAGATGAGTATTTCGTTGCTTCTCGAGATGGCTGCGTCGAGCAACCCGGACCGAATCGCGGTGGTGTCCGAAGATGCCCGGTTCACGACTCAGCAGTTGAGCGATCTCGCCGATGGTGGCGCCGGTGTCATCGCGGGATCGGATGCTCAGCACGTCGCCTACGTCGGTACCGGCGGCGTGCTGCTGCCGCTGCTGATCTTCGCGTCGGCACGCGCGGGGCGGGCATTCACCCCGATCAATTACCGGCTGTCCGCTGACGGTATTCAGGCGCTGATCCGGCGACTGCCCGAGCCACTGGTCATCGCTGACGACCGCTACCGCGCCATGGTCGGCGATGCCGGTAAGCAGGTGATGACCTCCGAGGAATTTCTGGCGGCCATCCGCAGCGCCGAGCCCGTCGCGGAGTTCCCGGACCCCGAAGCCGTCGCGATCGTGCTGTTCACGTCGGGAACGACGTCGTTGCCGAAAGCCGTCGAGCTCACGCACAACAATCTGACCAGCTATGTGACCGGCACCGTTGAATTCGAGTCGGCCGAACCCGCCGACGCGGCGCTGATCTGCGTGCCGCCCTACCACATCGCCGGCGTCAGTGCCGCGCTGTCGAACCTGTACGCCGGCCGCAAGATGGTTTATCTGCCCAACTTCGACCCCGAAGCATGGGTGCGACTGATCGACGACGAGCATGTCACCACTGCAACGGTGGTGCCGACGATGCTTGACCGCATCGTCACCGTCCTGGAGGAGGGCAACCATGACCTGCCCTCGCTGCGCAACCTCGCTTACGGCGGCTCCAAGGTGGGGTTGCCGCTGGTTCGCCGGGCGCTGCAGCTGATGCCAAAAGTGGGCTTCGTCAACGCCTACGGGCTCACCGAAACCAGCTCGACGATTGCGGTGCTCACCCCAGAGGATCACCGGCTGGCACAGTCCGCTGCCGACGCCGCCATCGTCAAGCGGTTGAGCTCCGTCGGTCAACCGGTACCCGGCATCGAGGTACAAATCCGCGATGAGAACGGCACGGTACTCGGGCCGGCCCAGAGTGGCGAGTTATACGTTCGCGGCGAACAGGTCTCGGGGCGCTACACCGGCGTCGGCTCGGTGCTTGACGAAGACGGCTGGTTTCCCACCAGGGACATCGCCATGGTCGACGACGCCGGCTATCTATTCATCAGCGGACGCAGTGACGACACCATCATCCGTGGCGGAGAGAACATCGCACCGGCCGAGCTGGAGGACGTGCTGATCGAACATCCCCAGGTGCGTGACGTCGCCGTGGTTGGTGTCGACGACCCGCAATGGGGTCAAGCGATCGTCGCGGTGGTGGTACCGATGGAAGGCGTCGACCCTGACCCCGCGGAGCTGCGCGACCATGTGCGCAAGAACTTGCGCGGCTCGCGTACTCCCGACCGAGTAGTGTTTCGCGACGAGCTGCCCACCAACGCGACCGGGAAGGTACTCCGCCGCGAACTCGTCGAACAACTTCGTGCCAACGCTCAGTAAGCGATTCGTCTGAAGGACCG
>JAFAQO010000480.1 GCA_019246375.1 Mycobacterium sp.
TTCCCGGCGAAGTGCAGCAGCTCCATGTTCCCAGCATGCCACCGACGGGCCGTCCGGAATGGACGAGCAACTGCGCGACAGCGGGTTGGCCCGGGATGGCTAAGGCGAGCCCCTAAGCCGGCGTATATCAGTGCCCGTTGGTCTTGAATCGTTCCTGTGAACGCTTCACTTCGGCTTCGGCCTCGGCGCGCCCTACCCACTCGGCCGCCTTGACGAACTTGCCCGGCTCAAGCGCCTTGTACTCCGAGAAGAAGTGTTTGATCGCGTCCAACTCGAAGGACGGGACGTCCTCGATGTCGTTGATGTGATCCCATCGCACATCCCCGGCCGGGACACACAGCACCTTGTCGTCGCCGCCGGCTTCGTCGGTCATCCGGAACATGCCCACGGCCCGTCCCTTTACCAGCACGCCGGGGAACACCGACTCCGGTAGCAGCATCAACGCGTCGAGCGGGTCGCCGTCTTCACCGAGAGTGTCGTCGATGAATCCGTAGTCGGTCGGATAGACCATCGCTGTGTAGAGGTAGCGATCCAGATAAATCCGTCCCGTCTCGTGATCGATCTGGTACTTGTTCCGCTGGCCTTTCGGGATCTCGATGATCACGTCGAATTCCACCGTCTCGGCTCCTTCGTAGGGTTACGGCTCGTCGGCTCTATCGGAGGTCCACCCTAGTGGAGCGATAGCCTGCACCGAACACCTGCCGACCACATCGGGTCGATCCCCGACCGGTTCGGCAGAATGGGCCAAGACAGTCAGGAGAGTCATGCGTCCCACTCGGTGGCGGCGATCTACCCACGCGATCATCGGCGTAGCCGTGTTGGCGCTGGTTGGTGCCGTGGTCGCGGTGGTGGCGTTACTCACCACAGGCGGTCATGGCACCTCCGACGCACAAACCATGCCTGCACCGCCGACGGCCACCGCCCGGCCCGGAATCGTGCCGGTCACCGATGCCGCGCCGATGCCAACGACCGCGGGCCTGGCGGCAACGCTGGCTGCGGTGTCGGCCGACCCGAACTTGGGCATCTTCGGCGGCCGGATCACTGACGCGATGACCGCCAAACAGCTTTGGCAACGGGCAGACGACTTGCCGCTGAAGCCGGCATCGACCAACAAAACGCTGACCGCCGCCGCAGCGCTGCTGGCCGTAGACCCTGCGGCGCGGGTGACGACCCGGGTCGTCGCCGGCAACCAGCCCGGAGTCATCGTGCTGGTGGGCGGTGGTGATCCCACCCTGTCGGCGGCGCCGCGCGGCCAGGAGACCTGGTATCACGGTGCGGCGCGCATCAGCGACCTCGCCGACCAGGTGCGCCGCAGCGGGGTGACGCCCACGGCAGTGCAAGTGGACACCTTCGCATACAGCGGTCCGTCGATGGCCCCCGGCTGGGACCCCGACGACATTGACGGCGGCGACATTGCCCCGATCGAGTCGGTGATGCTCGACGCCGGCCGTACCCAGCCGACGACTGACGAGTCCGAACGCTCGCGGACCCCTGCCCTGGACGCCGGGCGGGCGCTGGCGAGCGCACTCGGCATCAACCGGCCGGTGGTCACGGTCGCCGCGGCGCCGGTCGGTGCGCGGGAGCTGGCCGCTGTGCAGTCCGCACCGTTGATCGAGCGGCTCGGCGAAATGATGAACTTCTCCGACAACGTGATGGCCGAATGCATCGGCCGCGAGGTGGCGGCGGCCATGCATCGGCCACTGAGCTTCGCCGGCGCCGTCGACGCGATGACCAACCGGCTGGCCCTGGCGCATATCGACACAAGCCGTGCCACGCTGGTGGACTCCAGCGGGCTATCGCTCGACGACCGGCTGACCGCTCAGACACTCGGTGAAGTCATTCAGGCGGCAGCCGGACCGGACGAGCCGGCGCTGCGCCCGCTGCTCGACGTGCTCCCGATCGCAGCCGGCAGCGGCACGCTGTCCGACCGCTTCATTGACCCGCACACCGACGGGAAAGCGGCCGGCTGGCTGCGGGCCAAGACCGGCTCGTTGACCGCCGTCAATGCGTTGGCCGGAGTGGTCACCGATCAAAGCGGACGGGTGCTGACATTCGCGTTCATCTCCAACAACGCCGGCCCAACCGGCCGTACCGCGATCGACGCCCTGGCCGCGACGTTGCGGTCGTGTGGGTGCGTGACATGACCGGATCACAGCAGATGACGGTCGGGCGGGCTGTCGACTGGCGGTTCGCGGCCACCGTCGGGGAGCGGCTGGCCCGCCCGGCTCCGCCGTCCACCGAATACACCCGGCGCCAGGTGATCGAAGACCTGGCGACCGCGGCCAAGGCAGCCGAACCGCCGGTGCGCGAAGTGACCGGTCTGGATACCGGCGAGGTGGTGCCGGAGGCGCGGATTATCGACCGGCCGCAGTGGATCCGGGCA
>JAFAQO010000485.1 GCA_019246375.1 Mycobacterium sp.
CGCAGGCGCGAAGTGTTCTACCGCGCCCGCACCTCCGCTGGCGATCACCGGCACCGTCACCGCACCGCGGACCGCGCGCAGCATCGGCAGGTCGAAACCGGCTTTAGTGCCATCGGCGTCCATCGAATTCAGTAGGATTTCGCCCACCCCCAACTCGGCGCCGCGGACCGCCCATTCGATGGCGTCGATACCCGTGCCACGGCGGCCGCCATGGGTGGTGACCTCCCAGCCCGACCGGGTAGGGGCGGAACCGGCCGGCACGGTGCGCGCGTCGACGGACAACACGATGCACTGGGAGCCGAACTGTCGCGCCATGTCGGCCAGCAGGTCGGGGCACGCAATCGCCGCGGTGTTGATCGACACCTTGTCGGCGCCGGCACGCAGCAGCATGTCGACATCCGCCACGGTGCGCACACCGCCGCCCACAGTGAGCGGGATGAAAACCTGCTCGGCGGTGCGGCGCACCACGTCCAGCATTGTGGCCCGGCCCGACGACGACGCCGTCACGTCGAGAAAGGTCAGCTCATCAGCCCCCTCGGCGTCGTAGGCGGCGGCGAGTTCGACGGGATCACCGGCGTCGCGCAGATTCTCGAAGTTGACGCCCTTGACCACCCGTCCGTCGTCGACGTCTAGGCACGGGATCACCCGCACCGCAAGGCCATTGGTTAAAGACATCTCAGTAGCGCTCCGGTCCGCCGGTGCTGCGCAAGATGTCGAGTATCTGCTCGTGCACCACAGGTGCGGCGGCCAACGCGGAACGTGATTCGGGTGTCCACGGCTCGCCGGCCAGATTGGTGACAATACCGCCGGCGGACCGGACCAATGCCACCCCGGCGGCGTGGTCCCAGACGTGGTCACCGAAACTTACAGCACCGCCGAGGATTCCGTCCGCAACATAGGCAAGGTCGATTCCGGTGGCACCGTGCATGCGGAGCCGAGACGACACCCGGCTGAGGTTTGCCAGCACCGCCATGCGATAGCGTCCCGGAAAGCGGCCGCGCGAGTCGGCGTTGAACGTGCCCACACCGATGATGGAATCGGCCAACTCGGCTGGCACAAGCGGATCTTGCGGCACACCATTTTTGACCAACGGTCCACCCAACACGGCGGTGTAGCGCTGGCCGATGAACGGCAGCCAGGTCAGGCCCGCCACCGGTTCTCCGTCGTGCATCAGCCCCAAGAGGATCGCGGCCAGCGGCGATCCGGCGGCGTAGTTGAACGTGCCGTCGACGGGATCGAGCACCCATACCCAGGACGAGTCGATCTCGGGGCCACCGAATTCCTCACCGTGCACGCCGATTCCGGTTGCCTCGGCCAGCGCGTCCACCACCTGGCGCTCGATCGCCAGATCGACTTTGGTGGCGAAGTCGTTGCCCCTCTTGCTGACCGCCGAATTGGCGCGGTGCCCGGCGACGAACGGCTCGGTGGCCGCATCCAGGATTGCGGACGCCTCGGCCACCAATGCGTTCAGATCGGTCGAGTCCGGCACCATCTCTGCCTACTCCGCAACCGCGGCAAGCGCCTGCGGCAAGCTGAATCGCCCGGCGTAGAGGGCCTTGCCGACGATGGCGCCCTCGACTCCGCGGTCGGTGAGGGTGGCGATGGCGCGCAGATCGTCGAGGCTGGACACACCGCCGGACGCGATCACCGGAGCGTCGGTGCGTGCAGCGACAGCGCCGAGCAGCTCCAGGTTCGGACCGGTCAGCGTGCCGTCCTTGGTGACGTCGGTTACTACGAACCGCGAACATCCTTGACTGTCAAGACGTTCCAGCACTTCCCATAGGTCACCGCCGTCGGTTTCCCAGCCGCGGCCGCGCAACCGATGCTCGCCGCCGATGATCTGCACGTCCAAGCCGACGGCGACCTTGTCGCCGTGCTCGGCGACCACTCGCGCACACCACTGCGGGTTCTCCAGCGCGGCGGTACCGAGATTAACCCGAGTGCACCCGGTGGCCAGCGCGGCGGCCAGCGACTCGTCGTCGCGAATACCGCCGGACAGTTCGACGCACACATCGAGTTTGCCGATCACCTCGGCGAGAAGTTCGCGGTTGGAACCGCGGCCGAACGCGGCGTCCAGGTCGACCAGGTGGATCCACTCGGCGCCATCACGTTGCCAGCCCAGCGCGGCGTCGACCGCCGAGCCGTACTCGGTTTCGCTGCCGGCCTGACCCTGCACCAGGCGCACGGCACGCCCGTCGACCACGTCGACGGCGGGCAGCAGAACCAGCGGCATGTCTTACAGTCCCTCTATCCAGTTGCTGAGCAGAGTCGCCCCGGAGTCGCCGCTCTTCTCGGGGTGGAATTGGGTGGCGGCCAGCGGCCCATCCTCGACAGCGGCCAGGAACGGTGTCTGGTGGGTGGCCCAGGTCAGCAGCGCCTCGGGTCTGCCCTCCCACCGGTGGGCGGCGTAGGAGTGCACGAAATAGAACCGGGTGTCGGGGCTCAGCCCTTTGAACAGCGCGCTGCCCGGTGCGGCATCCACCACGTTCCAGCCCATGTGTGGAATGACCGGAGCGTCGAGTCGGGTGACCGCGCCGGGCCACTGCCCGCAGCCGAGCGATTCGACACCGAACTCGATACCGCGCGCGAACAGGATCTGCATTCCCACACAGATGCCCAATACCGGTCGTCCAGCCGCCAGCCGTTCAACAAGGATCTTATCGCCGTTGACCTTTCGCAGCCCGTCCATGCAGGCGGCGAAAGCGCCCACGCCGGGCACCACCAGCCCGTCAGCGTCCATTGCGGCGTCATGGTCGGCAGTCACGTCAACTGAAGCGCCGACCCGCTGCAACGCGCGCTGCGCCGAACGCAGATTGCCTGAGCCGTAGTCCAGGACCACAACGGATCTGGCTGTCACAAGGCGCCTTTGGTGGACGGCACGCCGGATACCCTGGGATCGGATTCGACGGCCTGGCGCAGCGCCCGGGCAACGGCTTTGTACTGCGCCTCGGTGACGTGATGTGGGTCGCGGCCGTACAACACGCGCACGTGCAGCGCGATGCGGGCGTTCATTGCCAACGATTCGAAGACGTGCCGGTTGACGACGGTGTGATATGGCACCGCATTGCCGGCAATGGTGAAGTGCCGCAGATGGTCCGGCTCGCCGGTATGCACACAATAGGGTCGGCCGGATACGTCGACGGCGGCATGGGCCAGCGCCTCATCCATCGGGATGAAAGCATCCCCGAACCGCCGGATGCCCTTCTTGTCGCCGAGGGCTTGCCCCAACGCTTGGCCGAGCACGATCGCGGTGTCTTCGATCGTATGGTGCGCCTCGATCTGCACGTCACCCTTGGCGCGCACCGTCAAGTCGAAGCTGGCGTGACTACCGAGCGCGGTCAGCATGTGGTCGTAGAACGGAATACCGGTGTCGACCTCCACCTCACCTCGCCCGTCGAGATCGAGTTCGACGACGATGTCGCATTCTTTGGTGTTGCGCTCCACGTGTGCGCGGCGACCGGTTGTCATGACGCTCCTAGTGGCTGGGCCAAGTCAGTGGCGGCGACCCGGGCACTGGCTTCCAAGAACAGGTCGTTCTCCTCGGCCAGTCCCGTGGTGGCGCGCAGGTATCCGGGGATGCCGACGTCGCGGATCAGGATTCCCGCGTCCAGGTAGCGCTGCCAGGTTGCCGGCGCGTCGGCGAACTGCCCGAAGAGCACGAAGTTGGCGTCGCTGGGAATGACCCGAAATCCCTTGGCGGTCAGCGCAGCTGTCACCCGCTCGCGTTCGCGGACAAGGGTGGCCACGCTGCCGAGGGTGTCGTCGGCGTGCCGCAGCGCGGCTCGGGCGGCGGCCTGAGTTACCGACGAGAGGTGATACGGCAACCGCACCAGTAGCATCGCATCGATCACCGCCGGCGTGGCGATCAGATAACCGAGCCGGCCGCCGGCGAACGCGAACGCCTTGCTCATGGTGCGGGTGACGACGAGCTTCGTCGGATACTCCTCGACCAGCGCCACTGCGCTGGGCCGCGAAGAAAACTCGCCGTAGGCCTCATCGACTATCAAAATGCCGGGCACCGCGCCGAGCAGCCGCCGCAACTCCGGCAACGAAACGCTCTGCCCAGACGGGTTGTTCGGGCTGGCGACGAACACCACGTCGGGTCGGCGGTCCGTGATGGCGGCAACGGCGGCATCCACGTCGACGCTGAAGTCGTCGGCCCGGACCGTCTGGATCCATTCGGTATGGGTGCCATCGGAAATTATCGGGTGCATCGAATACGACGGGACGAAACCGATCGCGCTGCGCCCAGGCCCGCCGAAGGCCTGCAGCAACTGCTGCAGGACTTCGTTGGAACCGTTTGCGGCCCAAAGGTTTTCGATGCCGAGCGCCACACCGGTCTGCGCGGTCAGGTAGGCGGCCAGATCGCGGCGCAGCTCGACTGCGTCGCGGTCGGGGTAGCGGTGCA
>JAFAQO010000491.1 GCA_019246375.1 Mycobacterium sp.
GGCCGTCGGCAACGCTGTCGGCATCGCGAATCACGCCGAGACCGTACTGCACGAACCTGAGACCCGCCCGGCGACGATGCGGGCCGTGCAGGAACCGGGGAGGAGCCGGACTCAGTCAGCCCAGATCGTCGGATGAGGCCAACAAACTCGACGGATCCACGCCCAGCACGGCGCCGATACTTTCAGCGCTGACCGGTCCCGCCCGCAGGATGTGTGGCGTTGGTCCGGTCAGATCGAGAATCGTCGAGGCCGCTTGCTGCGCACACACGCCGGCGTCCAGATAGACGTCGACGAGGTCTCCGAGCTGGCGGCGTGCCTCATCAACGTCGACCGCCGGCGGGCGGCCCGAGACATTGGCGCTGGAGACTGCCATCGGCCCCACCTCACGCAGCAATTCGATGGCCACCGGATGCAGCGGCATTCGCAGCATCACGGTGCCCCGAGCGTCGCCGAGATCCCAATGCAGCGACGGCGCTTGCAGAACCACCAGGCTCAGCGCCCCGGGCCAAAATGCGCGGATCAATTCTCTAGCCCCGTCGGGCATGCTGAACACCAGGCCCTCGATGGTGTGCCAGGAGCCGACCAGCACCCCTACCGGCATATCGCGACCTCGACCCTTGGCTGCCAGCAACCTTCCCACTGCGGCGCTGTCGAAAGCGTCGGCGCCGACGCCGTACACGGTGTCGGTGGGCAGCACCACCAGGCGTCCGTCCTTCACTGCGCTGACCGCGGAAGCGATTGCGCGGGAACGCTGATCGGGATGAGCGCAGTCGAACACTTCAGTCACAGGCGCCGCTCTTCCCCCGCAAGCGGGAGGTGCCCCCCCCTCATCGCTAGCCCTCTCATTTGGTCGCCGGCGCGCGTCACGGCTCGTCGCTTTTGCGCGCCGTCACGAACCGGGGCCGGCCAGTCAGATCACGCCGCGCGACGATGTTGTCGAACAGCATTGTGTTGCGAATCAATTCGACGGTCAGCGCTGATGTGGTGTCGTCGTGCTCAACGGCGAACAGACCGCCGGAACGCAGCCAGCGCCCGGCGAGTCTGGTGATGGCGGCGATCACCGTCATCCCATCCGGCCCCCCGAACACCGCGTGAGGGGGATCATGTTGCGATACTTCGGCTTCGAGCAGAGTGCCGTCTGGAACGTAGGGCGGGTTGGCTACCAGGAGATCGATCCGATTGTCGAATTCGGGCAGCAGCGTGGGTGTGGTGACATCGGCGCGCAGCAGTTCTACGTTGGTGCCTGCGCAGTTGCTTCTGGCGTAATCGAGGGCGGCATCCGAGTCGTCGATGCCGAGCACTCGCGCCTCGGGCCAGCGCCGGGCCAGCGCGAGGGCAAGTGCGCCTGATCCGGTGCACAGGTCGACGATCACTGGTCGCGGCGAAAGATGCTGCGCGAGAGCCCATTCCAGCAGGACCTCGGTTTCCGGACGCGGGATGAACACTCCGGCGCCGACCCGCAGCGTCACCGGACCGAAGGCTACGGTTCCGGTGAGGTGCTGCAGCGGCACTCGTCGGGAACGCTGGGTGACGAGATCGTGGTAGCGCTCGAAGAACTCATCGCCGGGCTGGTCGAGCAACGGCAGCCGCCCGCGCTCGATGCCCGACAGGTGGGCGGCCAACTCCTCAGCGTCACATCGGGACGAGTCGATCCCCGCGTCGGCGAATAGCGCCGCAGCAGAGTCGATCGCGCGCCGCAGCTGGCTCATGGCTGTTGTAGCCGCGCCTGCCGGTCGGCGGCTGACAGCGCATCGAATAACGCGTCCAGATCGCCGTCGAGAACCTGATCGAGATTGTGCGCCTTGTATCCGATGCGATGGTCGGTGATCCGGTTCTCTGGAAAGTTGTAGGTACGAATGCGTTCGCTGCGGTCGACTGTGCGGATTTGGCTAGCTCGGTCGGCGGATGCGTCGGCCAGCGCCTGTTCCTCCATCATCGCCTGCAGCCGTGCCGCCAGCACCTGCAAAGCGCGAGTTTTGTTTTGCAGCTGCGAGCGCTCATTCTGGCAAGTGACCACGATACCGGTGGGCAGATGGGTGATTCGCACGGCGGAGTCGGTGGTGTTGACGCCTTGTCCGCCTTTGCCGGACGACCGGTAGACATCGATGCGCAGATCTGATTCGTCGATCTGCACCTCGCCGACTTCCTCGGGTTCCGGGTAGACCAGCACCCCGGCGGCCGACGTGTGCACGCGCCCCTGGGATTCGGTCACCGGGACCCGTTGCACCCGGTGCACGCCGCCCTCGAACTTCATCCGGGACCAAACCCCGTCGGCGGAGTCGCCAACACTGGCACCTCTATTAGCAATCGCCAGCGTTGCGTCCTTGTAGCCGCCCAAATCTGAGGTGGTCTCGTCCAGAACCGTCACAGTCCAGCCGTGGCGTTCGGCGTAGCGTATATACATCCGGGCCAGGTCAGCGGCAAACAACGCGGACTCTTCGCCGCCTTCGCCGGATTTCACTTCGAGCACGATGTCGTCGGCGTCGTGCGGGTCGCGTGGGGCCAGCATGTCGGTGAGTTGGGCGTCCAGTTCGGCCACCCGCGCTTCCAGTTCGGTGACCTCGGCGACGAACGAATCATCCGCGGCGGCCAGTTCGCGGGCGGTGTCTAAGTCACCGCGTGCCGATTCCAGCTTGCGGTAGGTCGTGACGATCGGTGCCAGCTGGGCGAAGCGGCGCCCGACTTTGCGGGCGTTGGCCGGGTTGCCGTGCAATTCAGGGTCGGCCAGCTGACTCTCGAGTGCAGCGTGCTCGTCGAGCAACGCATCGATCGCTTGCACACTCTGCGTCATCTCGACCTCCTAACCGCAAACGTGAGCCGACGCCCGGTCTGTGCGGTCAACGCACAGTTCGGGCGTCGGTAAGCCGGCTACTTGTCGGCCGAAGCCTTCTCAGTGTTGTCAGTGCCGGCCTTGCGCTTGCCGTAACGCTTCTCGAAGCGGGCCACCCGGCCTCCGCTGTCGAGGATCTTTTGCTTGCCGGTGTAGAACGGGTGACACTGCGAGCAGACCTCGACCACGATCCGGCCGCTTGTCTTGGTACTGCGGGTCTGGAAGGTGTTTCCGCAACCGCACACCACGGTGGTCTCGCCGTATGCGGGATGGATGTCAGATTTCATGGTTTCCTCTTCAATCGCTGGTCGCCGGGTCGCCGAATCCGACTGATCGGCGTGAACCGGAACCTGGAGGGGTCGACGGATAATTATGCCAGGTCACCCACCCTCACCCCAAAACGACGGGATCAGCCGGTGCATTCCCGGACGGCGCGATCGGCCTGGATGTCGACGGGAACATAGCTCTTGGTGCGCCCGACGCGCTGCCACAGCAGCCCGCCCTCGGGCGCCCTGCCGGCCCTGGTCAACTCCCGTTTGAGGATCTTGTTGGTCGCCGTGGTCGGCAGCTGATCGGTGATCCACACATAGCGCGGCCACGCCTTCGGCGATAGGTCTGGCTGGCCGGCGAGAAACTCGCCGAATTGCTCGAGCGCCAGATCGGCGTTGTCCTGCAGAACGATCGCAGCCATCACTTGGTCGCCGACATCGTCGTCGGGGACCGCGTATACCGCGACGTGATTGACCGAGGGCAGTCGTTGCAGGATCCGCTCAATGGGCGCGGTGGTCATGTTTTCTCCGTCGACGCGCAACCAATCTCCGCTGCGCCCGGCGAAGTAAATCCAGCCGTCTGCGTCCCGGTAGGCCAGGTCGCCGGACCAGAACATACCGTCCCGAAGTCGCGCGTCGGTGGCTTCAGGATCCTTGTAGTAACCGGCGAACAGTCCGGCGCCCGACGTGTTGACCAATTCGCCGATCGCTTCCCCGGCGTTCGTCAGGGCGCCGTCGTCGTCGAAGGTGGCCACGGGGCATTCGGCGAGGGTGTCCGGGTTGTAGATGGCGACACCAGGAAAACCCCGACCCAACGACCCCGGTGGGCAGCCTTCTTCGCGGGTGATGATGATCGCGCCCTCCGTGGAGCCGAAGCCGTCCCACACCGTGCAGTCGAAACGCCGGCTGAACTCGGCGATATCGCGATCGCTCGCCTCGTTGCCGAACGCCACTCGCAGCGGGTTGTCGTGGTCGTCCGGCTTTTCGGGCGTCGCCAATATATACGCCAGCGGCTTGCCGACGTAGTTCATAAAAGTCGCCCCATAGCGCCGCAGATCAGGCAGCAATCCCGATGCGGAGAATGTCGCCGGCACCATCGCCGCGCCCGAGCCGACCGCCACACTCCAGCCGGCCAGCAACGCATTGGAATGGAACAGGGGCATCGACAGGTAGCAGACGTCGGCGGCGGTGACCTCGAACCGCTCGATTAGCGCCGAGCCGGCGAACAGCACGACCAGATGGGTTACCCGCACCGCTTTCGGCTCGCCGCTGGTTCCCGAGGTGAAAATCATCATGAAGGTGTCGGTGGGTTCGACTTCGCGGTACGGGGTCAGTGGCCCGGCAACCGCCAGCAGGTCTGACCAGTCGGGGCTCGCCGTGTCGAACACCCGCACCCCGGGCACCTCAAGACCGTCGAGCAGGTCGCGATGTGCTGGATCCGTGAGCAGGATCTGGCAGTCGGCGTGAAGGATGTCTTTGGCCAATGCGGCGCCGCGACGCGTGTCGTTGATGCCACACAGCACGTATCCGCCCAGCGCCGCCGCGGCCATCGCGGTGAGCATTTCGGGCGTATTGCCCAGCAGCGCACCGACGTGCAGCGGCCGGTCGCGCTCCGCGATACCGATTAATGCGGCCGCGGTGGCGGAGGCGTTCGCGAGGTGCTCACGCCAACTCCATATCCGGTCGCCGTACTTCACTGCCGGCGCGTCGTCGTCGATCCGCCCGCGAAGCAGCTGCTGAACCGTGTCCGCCACGGCTGGCCCCGACGCGTTGTCAGCTAGTCGTTATCCATGGATCCAGGTGTCGTCTTGGACACCTGCACCAGGAACTCGTAGTTGTTCTT